>NZ_JBLWEX010000311.1:0-52717 GCF_048323875.1 Yersinia sp. LJYL362 | reverse complement strand
TGGCTGGTGGGCAGTTTAAATCCTCAACTGATGGCAATTCAGCCTTATTTATCGGTAATGTGACGGGCAAAGAGTTTAACCGTGTATTTCTGGCACAATTGCGGCCAAACGGTAATCAGCGCCCCTCTGTGGTGGTTGCTGATAGCGGCCACATGACCGAACGGCCTGATGGTTCACAAGTGGTTATCTTAAATAAAGGTACCCGCTATGAAGGCACCGCATTATTGCGTGATTTCCGTATTACTGATTTTGTTGATTACCAGGCCATTATTGGTCACCAGGAAGTCCAACAAAATAATAATACGGCTGACCAAATGACCATGAAACAGCTGTGGCGCTCGCATCAGCCCGATGCCCGCGCCGAGTTCCATTGGCGCCTAACGCTGATTGTGTCGGTTATCGTCATGGCGCTGCTGGTGGTGCCCCTCAGTGTGGTCAACCCGCGCCAGGGCCGTGTACTGAGTATGTTGCCCGCTATGTTACTGTATTTAATCTTCTTCCTGTTACAAAGCTCCCTGCGCTCTAATGCAAGCAGTGGCAAGCTGGACCCCTCAGTCTGGATGTGGGCTGTAAATGGGGCTTATCTGGCTCTTGCGGTGATATTGAACCTGTGGGATGGCCTGCCGGCTCGTAAGTTACGTGCTCGATTGAGAGGTGCTGCCTGATGTTTGGTGTATTAGACCGTTATATCGGACGGACTATCCTCAATACCATCCTGATGACGCTATTCATGCTGGTATCGCTGTCCGGCATTATCAAGTTTGTCGATCAGTTACGTAAAGTCGGGCAGGGCGATTACTCAGCAGCATCTGCTGGCATGTACACCTTGCTCAGCATTCCTAAAGATATCGAGATCTTCTTCCCGATGGCAGCGCTGCTGGGTGCATTGCTGGGGCTGGGTACATTGGCTACGCGCAGTGAACTGGTGGTAATGCAGGCTTCGGGCTTTACCCGCATGCAAATTGCCGCCTCGGTGATGAAAACAGCTATTCCACTTGTATTGCTGACCATGGCCATCGGTGAGTGGGTTGCGCCGCAAGGCGAGCAGATGGCGCGTAACTTCCGTGCGCAGCAAATGTACGGTGGTTCATTGTTATCGACGCAATCTGGCTTATGGGCAAAAGACGGTTCTGACTTTATTTATATCCAGCGTGTATCGGGTGATAAAGAACTGACTGGGGTGAATATTTATCATTTCGATAAACAGGATCGCTTACTCTCGGTTCGCTATGCCGCTACGGCAACTTTTGAAGACAATCTGTGGCGTTTATCGCAGGTTGATGAGTCTGATTTAAGGAATCCCATTAAGGTGACTGGCTCGCAAACACTAACCGGTGAATGGAAAACAAACCTGACACCAGAGAAGTTGGGTGTGGTGGCCATGAACCCAGATTCCCTTTCTATTAGTGGATTGCATGATTACAGCAAATACCTGCGGCAAAGTGGGCAGGAGTCGAGTCGGTATGAACTCAATATGTGGGGCAAGATTTTTGCACCATTCTCCGTTGCCGTAATGATGTTGATGGCGTTGTCATTCATTTTTGGCCCATTACGCAGTGTAGCAATGGGGGTTCGGGTGGTCACCGGTATCTTCTTTGGTTTTGTTTTCTACGTACTGGATCAGATTTTTGGCCCGCTTAGTTTGGTTTACAACATCCCTCCGATCATCGGCGCGCTGTTACCGAGTATACTTTTCCTCCTAATCAGTGTTTATTTGCTGCTAAAACGGCGTTGATGGCGTTTTTTTCAACACTTAGACTAAACTTGGTGGGATAACAGTTGCATGCGGAGTTCGGGTAGGTATAATTCACCTCGTTCTCCGCATACTACTTCAGTGCCGAAGTGGCGAAATCGGTAGACGCAGTTGATTCAAAATCAACCGCCGCGAGGCATGCCGGTTCGATTCCGGCCTTCGGCACCATTAGTATGTAAAGAGACCTCAACTGAGGTCTTTTTTTATGTCTAAAATCCAGTCCCCGCAAGGCTCTTCTCGCTTTTTCACTCAACATAAGTCAACCTGATTCAATCTACATCAACTTACTGATGTGGGTACAATTGCGGGTATATCCCGGTTCGATAATGTTTGTACCCACGCAGAACCCTTGAAAGGATACTCAACATGGCTCTGAGTGATGTGAAGGTTCGTACGGCCAAGCCAGAAGTAAAAGCCTATAAGCTTACAGATGGTGACGGTATGGTGTTACTGGTTCACCCTAATGGCTCGAAATACTGGCGGCTACGTTATCGCTTTGGCGGTAAAGAGAAGATGCTGGCGCTGGGGAAGTACCCTGAAATATCGTTGGCTGATGCCAGGGCACGGCGTGACGAAGCTCGTAAGCTGTTAGCTAACGGTGTGGACCCAAGTGAGAGCAAGAAAGCCGTTAAGGTAGAGCAGGAGCAAGAAGCGATAACTTTTGAAGTGGTAGCCAGAGAGTGGCATGCCAGTAATCGCCAATGGTCAGAAGCTCACAGTGCTCGAGTGCTCAAAAGCTTAGAGGACAATCTCTTTCAAGCCATTGGCAAACGGAATATTGCAGACCTCGGAACTCGTGATCTTTTACCTCCCATTAAAGCCGTGGAGATGTCTGGACGTCTTGAGGTGGCTTCCCGCCTGCAACAACGTACCACAGCGATAATGCGCTATGCAGTACAAAGCGGTTTAATTGATTACAACCCTGCGCAGGAGATGGCTGGCGCTGTTGCTACCGGTAAAAGAAAGCACCGTGCTGCACTCGAGTTAAACCGTGTTTCAGAGTTGCTTCATCGCATCGACTACTACAGTGGCAGGCCACTCACTCGGCTAGCGGTAGAATTGACTTTATTGGTTTTTATCCGTTCCAGTGAATTACGCTTTGCCCGTTGGTCAGAAGTGGATTTTGAAACCGCCATGTGGACCATTCCTGGAGAACGTGAACCACTGGAAGGTGTTAAGCATTCGCATCGAGGTTCAAAAATGCGCACTCCCCATCTTGTTCCCTTATCCCGCCAGGCTCTCGCCATTCTGGAAAAGATCAAAAGCATGAGTGGAAATCGTGAGCTGATCTTTATCGGTGATCATGACCCACGTAAACCAATGAGTGAAAACACGGTAAACAAAGCCCTGCGTGTTATGGGGTATGACACGAAGGTTGAGGTTTGCGGCCACGGTTTTAGAACTATGGCCTGTAGTTCATTGATAGAGTCGGGATTGTGGTCGAGGGATGCAGTAGAACGGCAGATGAGCCATCAGGAGCGCAACTCAGTGCGGGCAGCTTATATTCATAAAGCCGAGCACTTAGATGAACGTAGACTGATGATTCAGTGGTGGGCGGATTATCTGGATGCGAATCGGGAAAAGGGGGTTAGTCCGTTTGATTTTGGGAAAACTATGCTGATCAGTAACTAACATCTTTATAAGGCATGCAGAATTTCATGCCTTATTTTTTGTATCTGCCGAAGGCTTACGGTATAAAATAGTATTGGCTTGGATCTGCGGCATATGACCATGTTGTAAAAAATACCGCGATTTGGCTACTCAGATGGGAAATGTGATATTAGTCATGTTTGGAGAATATATGATAAATGAAATAGCAATCGATTTTAATGCGGGTAGAATATGTGAAGCTATTGCCAAAATTGGCTATGAACCACATACTGCAATTATGGATATAATTGATAACTCAGTAACAGCTAGTGCAAAAGATATCAGCGTTAATTTAATTCTTTCTGAAGGTAAAAACCTAAAATCAAGAAATGCAGTGTCTACTTATGTAATTACTGACAATGGGAATGGCATGGATGCAGATGGTATAAAGAACGCCTTTTCACTTGGCTCTAATAATAGTAATTATGCGCAAAATAGTTTGTCAAAATATGGATTGGGTTTGAAATCAGCAGGGCTTTCATTAGGTACATCAATTACTATCATAAGTAAGGTTGATAACTGTATATATGGTCCTTTTACATTTGATAGTGACGCTATTAAGGAACAAAATAAGCTCTTTATAAATAAAAGGGAACTTGATGGTTTTTTGGGGCTAATACCAAGTTTTTTTTCTGAAAGCCGATCAGGAACAGTTGTATTGATTCAAGGATGTGAAAGTATTAACCAAGCATCGCCCAAGTTAACGACAGAGAAGTTGAAGAAGCGTCTTGGGGTGACTTATTTTTCTTTTTTAAAGAAAGATGATCCTTTAAGAATAATATTAGATATAAAACCATATGGTCAGGTTGGTAATATAATATCTATTCAGCCAAGGGATATGTTATTCATGGATAGTCCTGATTTTAAGGAGCGGTACATTCCAGATGAATATGATTATTATAGCCCAATTCTTGCTATGAAGGATGAGTGGATTCTGCAAGATGTAAAAGGAAACGATCTTCCTGTTATAGAGATAAAAGCTGTGGTTTTTCCACAAGCTAGTATGTCTGAGTCTAAATCTCCACTTCCTCAAAATTTAAAGGATAAGATATCGGCATATGAGATATCCAAAGAAAATAGTGGTTTTTTTATATATAGAAATGGCAGGTTAATACGCTGGGGAGATGATTTAGATGGAATAATAACAAAGGACGATTTTAATGTACGAATAAGAATGGATTTAGAAACTGCTCATGATGATGTTCTGCATGTTGATATTACAAAACAGAGATTAGAAATTGATGATGAAACTAGAAATAAATTAAAAGCAATAGTTGATAAGGCTCTGGTTACAGCAAAAAACATTCGAGTTGATTGTCAGGATAAATTAAAATCGACAAAAAATGAAGAAGGATTGGGATTTACTGCAACTATAGAAAATGTTTCGGAGGATGATCCTGATTTAATTACAGGCCAGCTGAATTCTGAAATTATTAAGAGAAGAAATGACAGTGCTATAGATGGAGAAAATGCTAAGCAAGAGCTAGATATAAAAATAGATGATAAAGCTCATCATAGCTTCAGAAAAATTATATATTCAGAAAAAGTTGACTATGGAATGGTTTGGAAAGCGTTTTATGATGCGACAGAAGGCGTTTTTGTAGGTATTAATAAAAATCACCCTTTTTATAAAGAGTTTCTATCTAGATACCCAGAGAATAGCACTGAACGAATTGTCTCAGAAGCTTTGATATTTTCAGTTGGACTTGCTGAAAGAAATACACGTGACAATTTTGTAGAGGTTGATGTAGAGATATTTAATAAGATTTTTAAAAAATTCCACAATAATGTAAACAATTGGTTGGCCGAATGGTCTGGTGAAAATATTAACTTGGCTGAATAATGATTAAAAGTAATGGTATCTTAGTTGGAGCAAGGTATTGTTCTAACATATATTTTATTATTCACAATGGTTATTTATACATTGGTGAAACCGGAGGGCACCCTTCAATTAGATGGGGAGGTCATCTGAGCAAGGGGGGAACCCTGAGGGAAAATTTGAGGAGATTTGAGGAGGATGATATTAATGAATATAAAGAAATTTTTTTCGCGAGCATTGCAACTAATATCATTGACTATGAAGATGATTTAAATAGAAAGATAGCTAGAAAGGCTGTTGAGTACGAAGTTCAAAGACATTTTATTTTAAATTCATATGTTTTTGGTGAAGAACTTCGTGTCGTATCAACGGCCTCTACCAATCCGGTAAGACATAGCTTTGGTTTTGATCCCGAATCATTTTCGCAAGCCATACTACAAATGGCTGTTGAAAAATACAAAAAATGGAAATCAATGCTAGAGTGTGGGGACCTTTAAGAGGGTATTTAAGCCTCGTGATATGTGAATTTTGATAAAGTCATGGATATTCTGATCTACCATATCTTGTTTGCTTCTGAGCAATACGATTGATTCATAAACCTTATGCTCGCTACCAGCAAATGTTCTCCAAGTCATTTCAACATTACTATCCGAAGGAATATCTTCCTTCGGTGGTACTGTTGGATCTGCTAATGATTTACAAAGTGCCCAGCGGCATAGTACATTCCAATTTTCTATACCTGTTTTGCGTTTAAGAGTTATAAGCTGCTGCTTCTGTTTCTCAGATAAACGAATAGTATCAATATGTTGCATAATTAAAAATACCCATCTTTAAAGCTGGACGTTTTGCTTTCTTCATTATAACTAATATAAAACTCGCGACTTACATACGGCTTAAGTTCTTGATGATATTCATTAATAATCTCCTCGTCAGTGGATAGCAAGATTACTTGCGGACCTGCTTTGGGGAAGTAGTTATTTACCAAGTTACTACGGTGTTTACCGTCTAATCTACTAAGAGGGGTATCAATAACTGTTGGTAATTCTTTACCTGATGCTTCAGCTAGACCCCACAATATGGCGATTGCTAGTAGCTGTCGCTCACCTGCTGAGAGTTTAGCCGTCTCAAGTATATTATCTGCTGCATCATATAGTGTGATAGCGAAGCTCTCAGGGCAAATTTTTAACTCACTGATAAGCTGTGATTTACGACCTAAAGCATCAAATTTCTGCTTTATTAATGTCTGCAGCCGATCAATATTTTCACTTATTAACAATTCAGCAAAGCTTTGCAAAGTTGTTTTTAACTTTTTAATATGGCTACTTACTTGGATTGTACGTTTTTGTTCGAAAGTATCTTTGTTTTGCTGTGCCAACAAATTGGTGTAGCGCTGTAATAAAATATTACTTTTTGCAGTTGTCTGTTCAAGCAATTGTTGTTTACGTTTGTGCTGTACTATGAGGCTTTTAAGAATTGCTTCACATCCAGCTAGTTCACTAATTAAATGCTGGACTGATTCATAATCAGGCACTGTATCCAGCTGTTTTTGCAGCAAGGCTTGTTGCTCAAGCAATTGTACTTCTTCTTTTTGCAAATGCAGCCGTTGTTTCTCTTCCTGCGTAATCCGTTCTTCTAAGCCATTAAAAATACTCATGTCCGTTTTCAGAAAGCATTCGATATTAGCCAGAGTCTGTTGTACCTGTGCTTGTGCGGCTATAATTTTATTAACGTGAAAAATGGTCTGCTCAGATGCAGCAGTAGTTTTTAGTACATTGAGAATTTTTTCGTTATAAGTACTAATTGCTTCGTCCAGTACTTTGGCCTGTGTTGCCTCAGTTTCGAGACAGATTTGTGCTTTAGTCTGTTCAATCAGATCTCTTACCAATCCTAGCGGACTGACACCTGCAGCCAGTTTAATTTGTTCTGCTTTATTTAGACTTAATTTAGTTTCAATAGTGCCTAGCTCAAACTTGAGTTCGTCACGTTTTTCTATCAGGTGGGCACCAGCATTACGTACAGCTTGACGAGCTTTGTTGACAGCAATATTTGTGCTACTGATATCATGCTCTATTTCAACCAGTTCTTTTTTCAAATCTGAAACTGCAACATTGTACTGACCCATCTCATTTTCACAGGCCTCCACTTTCGCAATGATGCTTTGGTCAACGTTGGATACACGACGTTTTTTATCGACTTGAGAAAGGTCAATTTGCAATTGCGAAAGCAAATCCAACCCTAACAGGCTCTCAATACCAGTTCTGACTAGTTCTGATGAGCGTTGGGGGTGTGCCAAGTTTTCAATTTTCTCGCCATCAAAGAAGAATAAATCTGATAGGCTAAGTGGGATAAATTCGTTAACAAACTCATCCCAGTGTTGGCTCAAATGCTCATTTAGTTGAAGGTCTACATACACTTTAATTTTATCTTTAGTCTCTAACCCCTTCACATACCAGCTACGTTCAATATCGTAGCGATTAATTCGATTTTCTGTTTGATGTGTAAAGGTTAAATTTATTTTAACTTCGGCTTCAGGAGGTGCAAAACGATTTTTACAACTGGCTAAAAATGCACCATAAACTGTGCCTGCTCGGTTAGAACATCTCGCATGTTTGCCGTACAACACTAACTGTATGGCATCAAGAAAGGTTGTTTTACCTCCACCATTTAATGCGCCTAGTAAGATTACTGGCTTACCGCGTTCCACTTCGAGATTAATCGAGTGCTCACCTTGATAAATACCGAAATTTATAATTTGTAACTTGTTAAAGATCATCGCTGACAACCTCGGTTTCAATCAGCAATGAGCTATATCCCCGTTCTTTGACTGAGCGGGTAATGATAGCAATCTGCTCATTAATAGATTCTTTTTCTTTGTCCGACAAATTTGGTGAATTGTCATGTTGAATTTGTAGCTCGAGCCTTTTACGTTCAAGGGCAAATATTTTTGCCTCATCCAAAGAGGAAAATGCTCCTTTTTCTAAGCTGTCTGTTAACTCTGCAGCTAAGTTAGCTCGTCGTAATTGGCTTTTATGTCTATTGGCAATAGCCATAGCAGCACGTATTTGTTGGTACATTAGACCATCATCATCGTTATTTTCAGTGCAGAAGGTTTTGAGTTTATCCAACACTATTTTGTTCAGAATAGGATGATGAGCACGGCGTGAACCGGGGTAAGGTTTCCCCATTATTTTTTGGTAAATTGTGGGAAGGTTATCTTCTACTTCCAGTTTTTCTTCCAGCCAGATACGACGTATTTCTTCCAGTTCTTCTAAAGGTAACAGTTCAAGACATTTTACCTCTACAGGTCCCATTTCCTGCACTGCTACCTGCGCTAGTAATACTTTCTCAAGTAGTTCTTCACGAAAACTCTGTATATATGGGCCTGGAACAATATCAGCCCCATTTTTTGTTATGTGAACAGTCAACGAACCATTCATACGGCGAAAATCACGACGAGATTTATCACGACGGAGTTTGTTTAGTTTCTTATCATGATCGACGTCGTTAACATCAATTTCATTGCGTAGTGCTAATAATGGATACATCCATTCTTTTTCTTCGTCATTAGCAATCATCGCTGACATTGATTTATCTTCAGACACCATAGTGCAAACATAACAGCCAAATCGACTATCACCACAGCTTTGGGTACTTTTATCGACTACGAGTGGGCACTCGCCACCTTCCGTTGCTCCTTGGTACATACCCATTAAATCCTGATTGGGGAAATTCCAAGGGTTAGGTACCGAGTTCAGGTATACCCAAACATCATCATTAGTCCAGTCGGCAATAGGAGGATAAACCCAAACCCTATCCAGGGTACCATTTGCCGTTAGACCATCAGCTCGGCGGGTGTTGGTTTCAATATTTTCATAGTGTTCCATTGTTGCCGCGCGGGCTGTACTTTCAGCTTTTCGGGTTCCTAAGACTAAAATAGCCTCACCTCGTTTATCAACTAGGTTATTGATAAAAGTATTGGAGGGGGCAATTTTAAGCCGATCGGTACACCAGCGGAATTTATAGCGTGGAGCAGGGTAGCCTTTGCCAATGAGATTAACCCAAAACCGATCTTTGACATCTGGTGTCAGGCGATGTGGTTGAATAGGAATGTCCTGTTGTATTTTTGCTTCAAGCATTCGTTCTAATGACTTTTCTACCCACATTGAGACGATAGGATTTTCTACCAGCGTATCGGTACTGATGACATGAACATCTTTATGGCACTTACCCTCTCTTTTTAGTTCTTGTAGGGCGTACCATACGAGTTGCAGAACAGCTGTTGAGTCTTTACCTCCACTGTATCCAATGACCCATGGAATTTGATCTGATGAGTATAATTTCTTGATATGGGAAATAGTTGCTGCAACAGTCGCTTTGAGACCTTGTTCGTTGAATGCAGAGTAAGGTCTGGTTACTGACAAACTCATTTTTTTGTTCCTAAAAATTTATCTTCGACTTTTTGTTGCTCAGCGCTTAGCGGAAGCTGTAAATGTTGTTTTAAGGCGTTTAATGTCAGTAAAGCAGAATTTACACTATGATCCATACGGCCTTTGTTAAAGCAGCGCTCTACCCATAACTTGTTGGTGCGAGCCCAATTTAAACCCTGGAATTTTTTTAGCCATGGTTTCCAATTTGTGTGTTCAGCAAGCAGTTCATTGCCGAACATAGCAAAGCTTTTCAGCAGAATTGCGCTGAATAATACATAATTCGCCCTGTCTGCCGGTTTTATCTGATGATTTTTTGCTTGTTGCCAGAGTGGTAAATTGTTTGCTAGTTCGTCCCAATATTCCACAGCTTTTTCTGCTTGTTGTTGCCAGTTTTTTTCAGTGATATCAGAGCAAAGCTCCATACAGGCAGCATGCACTGAACTATGCATAAAAAATTTAGCTGATCGCTTGCTAATACGGCTGGAAAATTCAACTACGCCATTAAAAAACTCGCTACCTTGTACGACATGATTAGTCAAATTTTCTTCAGGTGTGGAGCCGTATAAGACAGCGATGGATCTATTGGCAGGGATAGGGTATAGATTCAAGTCACGGAAGATTTTTTGGCGTTGCTTGAGATTTTTATCAACGAAGAAAACGACTGATATCGTTTCATCACCAAGCGCGGGGTCTTCCTCTAACGCTTGTTGAATGGCCGCACTGCGGTGCTGGCCATCAGTGAGGTAAAACTCGGCGTCTTCATCTACGACAAGATTGCCAATTTTATTGCCATGGCCTTCTGTTGCTATTGGTTCAAAATAAGTCTGTCCCTCAATGCATGCGGTGATAGCTGAAAATGTGTAATCATCCCGATTGCTATGGATATAGCGAGCAATTTGTGGGATACGACTATGATTTAATACCCGCTGAGCTTTGTCACTTTCTGCAAGCATAGATTCATCTAGAGTGAAAATCTTTTTGAGTCTTTTTAGTGGGCACATCACAATATAGTATTCGTGCCCAGCTTGAATCCCTCGGATCGCGGGGAAACTGATTCCAGATACGATGTGGTTCACTACAGACCTTCCTCTATGCTGACAGCTCGCATTTTGTTCGAACGAAAAAATCAACTTGTTCGTACGTACATGACATGGCATCCTAACAAAATCGTTGAATGATGTCTTTAGATTTTTAGGATCAAGCAAATGACAGTCTATCTTGATTACAATGCTACTACTCCTGTGCTTCCAGAAGTGGCTGATATTGTTAATAAAATTATGATTGAAGAGTATGGGAATGCTGGCAGTCGTACTCACGAGTATGGGGTTAATGCAAAAAGGGTAGTAGAACTTGCTCGCGCCCAAGTTGCAGCAGTGGTAAAGGCAGATAAAACCGAAGTTATTTTCACTAGCGGTGCAACAGAAAGCAATAATATAGCCATTTTAGGTCTACGCGAATTTGCTGAATTGACCGGGAAAAAACACATCATCACCAGCAAGATAGAACATAAAGCTGTATTGGAACCTATTGCACACTTAGAAGATCAAGGTTTTAATGTGACTTATCTGGATGTCACTTCAGATGGGGTGATTGATACTGCGCAATTAAAAAGATCATTGCGAGAAGATACGGTACTCGTATCGATTATGCACATTAACAACGAGACTGGAGTTATTCAGCCCATAGATGAAGTGTGCCAATTATTGAGTGAGCATAATGCGTATTTGCATGTTGATGCGGCACAAAGCTTTGGTAAGTATTCGTTCAATCTTGAAAATACGCGTATTGATTTCATTAGTGTGAGTGGACATAAGCTATATGCGCCAAAAGGTGTCGGTGCTCTTATCATACGACGTCGTGGTTATCTTAAATCGCCTTTAAAACCAATATATTTCGGTGGTGGTCAAGAAAAAGGATTACGACCGGGCACATTGGCTACTCCATTAATAGCCGGTTTGGGTTTAGCTTGTGAAGTGGCAACTAAAAATGTAGATAAATGGTTTAAACATGTTTCTGTGCTAAAAAACGAATTTATTTCCATTGTTACTGAAATTGGCGCAGTAATTAACGGGAAAAATACTTCACCCTATGTTTTGAATTTTTCTATCCCGGGAATTAATTCAGAGGCGGCGATGGTTAAGCTTAAAGGAGTTATTGCCGTTTCAAATGGCTCGGCTTGTACTTCCACTAGCTATATTCCATCTCATGTGTTAGTCGCTATGGGTATGGACGCTGAGCGGATAGATGGAGCTATTCGAGTTTCCTTTGGTGTTTGTACACAACAAATTCCATATAAAGATATTCAGAAACAGTTAAAAACATTGCTTTGATATTGTATTCGGGTGTGAAAATTGGTGTATGAAAAAGTTCAGGCTGAATATAAAAACTTTACTGAAAAACAGTATAGTTTAAAAGATGCTGAAGCAGAGTAGGCTATTACTGGATTTTTGTGATGGAACTATTTTTTGAACCTGTCAATCATCAATATAAAATAAAGGTCTTGTTCAGCCACTTTTTTGCATATGTACCACTTCTAAAAGTTTCTGCTGCAGCTCGCGAATCGCTAGAATTACCTAACGGACCAGTCTCATGAGATCCAAACGATTTAATCGTTTGCGATGCTATAGGCATCTAATTTACTGATATTATTGTTTCTAACAAGAATATTCAATTTTCTCGCTGACACTCTATAGGCTATTTTTGATATAGATGCTGGTTAATTCGCCACTTAACATCAGCACCGCGTGGCGCAGTTTCCCTGCAGATGAGAGAGCATCGCTCTTAACACCTTATGTGAGTTAATGCACGCAGCTTTATTATCTTCACCAGCAACATCTTTAATCATATGTGTCAGACATGGGGTTTATACCTCCGCCCACACTTTGGTCAATCATTACCAGTCAATTCTTGCAGGGCTCCAGTGGCTGCTTGCACAATTTTCTAGTATGTCTCACCAATACCATAATTCTTCATGACATCTTTGTAGACTTGCAACGCTTTTATCTCTTTAGTGCCGGGGTGAGAGTATCGCTTTTTGCCCGTGCATCTTTCGCTGCAGTAGCGGCCTGTATTTGCCCATACGTGCTAATAATATCAAACACCTGCCCGCCAACCTCGTCAATAAGCTGTGCTTCCCGCAGGCGGTTTTGCTCTTTATCTTTATCAACGATAGGTGAAAGGGGGGAGTGCTTGATGTCGCGACTCAAGCCATCGACATTTTGCTGCTGTTTATCTGTGTCACGTACAGTAATAGTGCTATCGGAGGCTCCGTATGCGTGATGTCTTCGGCACGTTCGTCGACAGCGCACAGCTCAGATTGCTCAACAGGTCAGAGCGTTCCCTACCTCCAGTGCTCAGGCTACCGTCCTGATGTTGAGCTTTGAAATTGGCTTTATTCTCAATATTACTGAAACCGAGTGTGCCGGTACTGAGCGACCGGTACGTCTAGCGATTTATCCTCTGGCGTTAATGGAGCAGGATTTTGGGGTAGGGTCAAATGTCTCGATTTGGCCTACATTGTTCATCACTCGGTCCATTTGACATCTATTATCCTACGGCTGATGTTGAGGTGACTGCTGAATATGTATCGATTCTCTGATCGTTAAATCGCCAACAATCGATAGCAAGTTCCATCATTAAATATTGCCTTGCCACTATATTTTCAGCCGACCATTGATGATATTTATAGTTATAATGTTCTTTAAAACGATTTAATGCCGTGTCGATTCCAATGGAATATGTATCGTTAAGCAGGCGCGTCATGAGTATTTCAGAACTGGTATACTGCTGTTGTTTTCGAGAAAACCATTCAGTACTTAAATCGTTAAAGTTATTTACGGCCTGATTTATTGTTCCTTCAAGCAAGGTAACATTCCCCAGTTTATATACAAAAGTTGAATGCTTATCGTCAGAAAAATCACTTTCAGTAGGTGAATTTTTGACCGTCTGGGGGAGAATATGCTCGATCTGCAATTGCTGAATAGCCATCTGATTTTTCTGCGGGAAACAGCAAAGCTGGCGAATATGGTTTTCTAATTTACCGAGGATGAAACGTTCACGATATTGTGGCGTAAAATGATAATGCGCAATAAGTGAAAATTGCTGCTTAAAATCGGCCAAACGTTCACTAATGAAAGGCACCAAAGTGGTCGAGACAACCTTAGCGATATCTTCTTTGGTATTCATTTTTCGCAGTTTTGCTGCCCACTGGGTAAAACGCTGCTCATAGGTTTTAGTCTGAATCCCCATGGTGTTGGCAAAGAATAAAAAGCTTTCGAGTTGTGCTCCTAGATAATCTATAACGTCATCAGGGCAATTTACGTCCAGTGCCATTAGCAATACCAGATGCTGGCGTGAGCGGTATTTATTAATGTAACCGATGTTACTAACGTGAGGAAAACGGGTATCCTCGCGCCAATTAGCGGCTTCATTTGTTGCATTTACCAGGCTGGCGTAGCGTTCTGAGAGTTTCTCCAACTCTTTAACCAGAACTAAAGGCTGCGATTCATATTTAAGTTGGCTTTCACCTTCGGTTGAAATAATCCACTTATAAATATCATCTTCCCGCAAAATGCCATGATGATAACGTGACATTAAAAAGTAACGCAAAAAACGAAGTGGGTTATCACTCTCGCCACAGGCCTCAAGGTTGTTGGTTATTGACTTCCAGATGGTCTTGATTTGTACGAATTGAGTCTCTTTTGCCTGTCTGAAAAGCAGATTTTTAACCAAATCCATCGCGTTGAGACTAGCTCCACGCTGGTTGATAGTTTCAAATATTTTTAGTGCACTACTGAGATTCTCAGATTCAATCACAACCAGTTCAACTTTTGTCAGAAAAAAACGAGAGAAAGAAATTAGGTTATCTATTCCTTCTCCTTCTCCTAACTGGCCAGAAAGATATGCGTGAATATGGTGATAAGCACCAGCCATTTTCTTGACTGAGGCGGTTTCCGCAAGACCGTCGATTTCTCCCTTGATAAGTTGAGTCATAAATCCTTGACTCTCATCATACTGGAGGTCGAGGCGTATTTGGACTTCATCACTATTGATATCGTAACTGGAGAGCCATTCATCAATAGTTTTCAGGTACTCCTGACCTTTTTTATCCAAGGTATCTTTGCGTTCTTTGAGTAAATTGCGTAGAGCACACATGGTGATGACAATGGTGGTCAGACGTTGCTGTCCATCAATAACATCATATTTTTCACCATTTTTAACGATGATAATTGAGCCGAGGAAATAACCACTTTGATCTTTCTGATCCGGCAGGTATTCGTTATCCAGATCGATGAGAAACTGCTCAACCTGATCGTCAACCTTCCAGACATACTCGCGCTGATAGTCCGGTACCAGAAAGTAATAATCATTTAATTTTGTGATACTTTTTACATCGGCTTCAATTTTCAAGTGATGTCCTTACAGTAAACGGGTCTTGCCGATTAATAGTTCTTGCATCATAGCATGTTTGATTTGACGTATTTTTTCTAGGTGTTGTTCAAGTGCCGGAGGTATCCCTATGCAAGTAAATGCTACGAAACGTAGCTTACTCAATGGTCATTACTCAACTGGCTTCCGTCGTGTACAGGTGCTGTTGGCATTGAGGGCACGTCTTTGGCCCACAGTATTCATATTGGCAGAGCACACAGAAGTAAGTCCTGTGTGGCAGAGTAGTCCTTGGTAGTGGTGGCGTCATGATGGTGTTCCGCTGGGTATTTAAGGTGTGGGTTGCTTGTGACGATATTGATGCGGCTCTTATCGGGTATCGGTATTGGCAGTCCCTCTCCGGTTGGAAATCCGGATGTTCCTGGTCATGAATGAATAGACGTCCTGCAAAATGAGAATGCCGCAATTGCAGCGGATTATGACAAGAGGGGCAGTAATAGTGCTCCGTTATGGAATCAGGAAATAGGTGTGTGCTATTAACATGATGGCCCTGTGCCGTCAGGGCCGTTCTGATGTGTTGATACATGATGATATCCTTAAGTACCCCAAGTTTTATGCATGGCTAAAGCAACCTCCGGTCAGTACGGTGGCTTATGTCATTGGCTTGGGGTTATGAGAGAGAAAAGCTGATAAGGTGGGAAGCTCGGGGCTTAGAAGCCGTGTTGGGATGTTTTGATGCTGTGAATACCGGTCTGGCAGGGTTTACAATATTTCTCCCCATGGTAGTTAGCCGTGCATTTCATACAGTGCCAATCTGCTTTCTGAACCAACGGGTTAGCCTCAGGGACTAACCTGCGTAATGCTCTGACCCTGTCGATTTCTTCCTGTTCCGGATTGAGGTAAGGGCAGTCATTACGACCGCGCGTTGATATAGGCTCCTCGATATGCTCAAACCAGGGAGCTCTGCCTGTTCCTGCATC
This sequence comes from Yersinia sp. LJYL362, assembly GCF_048323875.1. Lineage (NCBI taxonomy): Bacteria > Pseudomonadati > Pseudomonadota > Gammaproteobacteria > Enterobacterales > Yersiniaceae > Yersinia > Yersinia sp. LJYL362. The sequence goes on along the minus strand of NZ_JBLWEX010000311.1, from coordinate 36,703 downwards.
GTGGAGCACCACCGGGCAGCCACACAGATGGCATACGTATTGATGATTGAATGCTGACAACGCTATACGTGCTGATGTTAATCGTCCGGTGGTGCTGATGGCGATGAATGATTTTGCGTACACGGTATGACTCCTTTTCGCCGGGCTGCAGGCATGGCTTATCCGTCCCTTGAGGGCAGATATCGATGCAAGTACAGGTGCGAAATCTCGGGTGGCGTAAATCGTGGGGAAAGTGGGGTGTTGGTTAATGACTAATCAAGGGACTCAGGGCGGGACTGGGCGATGCGTTCATTTAACCAGGCTTCCAGTTCGCTTTTCAGCCAGCGAGAGCTTCTCCCCAGCTTGATGGGCCTGGGGAATAGCCCCTCACTGATAAGCTTGTAAAACCATTTATCCGATAATCCCGTGAATTTTTTAATGAAAGCCATCGTGACCATTTGGTCATCAAGTAATGTAGACATTCGAATTCTCTCTCGTTAAGTGAAATGAGCGAGAGCGTTGTGTGATGTTATCAATACTCAATGTGGGTATCTGACTGTCACCACATGCTGCTTCTCATTTCATTCGTCAAAGAGATAAAAAATTACAGAGCCCCCTGTGTACCGGTGGTTACATCAGGCTAAACGCAGGCAGTGACAACACTCTGGGCCTGCCACGCTTTTTATCCGGTAATTCCGTGCGCTCTCCTTTCCCAAAAGTCCGTCCTTTGTCGGGTAATGTCAGTCGGGCAAACGTATCGACTTTGGTCAGATAGGTCACTGCTCTTCGTAAGCCCTCCCTCATGGGGTTATCGGCATGGCTTACCAACCCAATGCCATTGATTCTGTAGTTTGCTTTCCGGGCATTGCAGTTGAAATAAAGTCCTGTGCCTTCGGTGATACTGTCCCGCCAGTACTCACCTATCAACCTGGCCAGGGTCACATCCTCGCGCACCTTAGCGCCATCAAAAAAGAAAATCATGTGGTAATGAAAGCCCTTGTATTCACCAAACTCCAACTTCCAGATATAGCCCACTACGTGTTCAAAGAGTCGATTGGATTTCATATTTCGGAACAGGCGTTCACGATGCTGCCTGGCCAGTGTGGCGGTTATTTGTTTATTCGCAGCGCGTTGATAAGATAAATCAACACGCACCACCAGTAATTTTGCGTATCGGTCAAACAGATTATCAATGTAGCTAAATGCACTTCGTTGATTCTTTATTGCCGCCCGCTGGAAATAGCGCAGTGCCAATTTATGCTTTGCGCCAGAGGTTGCTGCCCTGAAATGAGCCAGGAACTGATTAAGGCGTTGCACCTGCATTTCAATATTGGCCATACGAGCAACCCATGACCGTAATGAATAGTGCTCAGTTAACTGACAGAACAATACCAGCGTTGGGTGGAGCGTTCGTTGTGTAGATGCAATATTGGGCAGACGTGTAATTATTTCAAGTGTCTTTTTCCCTATTGTGGTGGTATTGAGTGAGGTATATCCCTTAAGTCTACAGTGCGTCATGCTGAATTCAGTTTGAGTAGATTGTGCTATCTGAGTGACTGTATTGACCCATTTCATCATGTCGTTGAGGTAATTATAATCGTAAGAAAGGGAGAGTGTTTCCTCGTCATCATTATAAGCACTTGTTGACAATGATAAGTATTGTTCATAGTCCATGTCCATCATTAGGTTCCCTACAAAATCTATTGAATGGCTTTATCGAGAATAAAGCCTGAATATTTGCCATTTAGTCATTGATGGATATTAACCAGACTCACCACAATGCTTTACTGAGTATTGTCTATGACTAAGAGCATCACTGGGGTTATCTGTTATATGGGGTGCTATAATAAATAACCTGCCTACGTCTAAAATCTAATGTGTTTGTTGCTATTGCCTAATGTTTCTTATCACTAGGATTAATATTATTATCCATTACCTAATGTTATCATTGCTACGGTTAGTGGCATTGCTTGTCAGCATACTTAACACTATGGCTATGCTTAATGCCACTACCTATTACTTAATTACCACTCAATAATATAAACTCCTAAATTAATTATTTTATTTAGCCTGCTTGGATTAAAACTTCAGTAGAAGATAATAGAATGACAGCGTCAAATAACGATTAGTTAATGTATTTACCCTTATGGTAAGTTAGTGTTTTTCTGACAGTAAAATGAATGTTATTGCATTAGGGCGCTATACTTAAGTACAACGCCAATAAAGGGGCTTGGGACCGAATGCGTATTGCGCTTACTGTAGGATAAAGAATCTTTGATACAAGTAGGGGGAGAATGCGTTCATCCATCGCGTATCGTTCGGGTTCTATTTATGCGACGCAAGAGGCGGTATATTCAACCGAAGACATTAAAAAGTACAGTGAGTACTGTCATTGGCTGTTAATCGTGTTTGCTGGGGTTCATCTCATAGAAGACCTGGGTAAAAAATTACATAAGCTATCACTTTGTTTGTATAAGCGAAGAAATAGCCGTACTCGATAACAGATAGATACAAGGGCTGGTTATAATGAAAGTCATGATGCAGTGTTTAGTAATGAGTTAGGAGTGTCCGATGTATCAAGTATCCTACGGTTATCCTATCGGGTTTAAATACACCAAGAAACTTTGTTTATAGGGATATTCACTTAACCATTTCTTCAATATGTGACTCCTGATACCTAATTAGTACGATTTCCCGACACACGTCCTTGACGTAGCAAGAATGATGGCTAACATGTACTACATCAAATCCTTAACTTGTACATCAAAATGAAAGAAAAATTATATAAAAATGATTTTAAATTTATCATTCCAAATATAGCTAAGACCTCTGAATTAATAGATTTCAATGAAATAATTAATGACTTTTTTAAATTAAAGTCAAAGTATAATATCTATAATTACAATAAAATATCTGGTTTTTATGATGTTTTATCAAAGGTTGAGCCGGACTTTAAAGAGCTTTTAAAAATTAATCCCGAGGGAATATATGTTAACTATTTAAATGAGCTGACTCGGTTGAGAGATTTAATATGGCCTCTTCTTGAACAAAAAGAGAATTTTTATAAAGCCTTGTCAGTGCATTTTTTAAACTTTAAAGCAAAGTACGAAAACATTACAACACAGAGATTTTCATTTTCTCTCAAAAATAATAATATGTTTTCTCCTGCGAACGTAACTCTGAGTGATATTATTAGAAATGCATTAATACTTGGTGACTACTTTAAGCGCTTCCTTAATCTTTCACGGCACAGAGTTATACACGATAAGATATGTGGCTATTTTTGGACATGGATGCGGATGCCAAATGGGATGCCATATTTACATGTCAATTTTTATATGAAGCGAGGATTTAATGCGAAACTTCCTTGCGATATTATCAATCTTTGGTTAAAGTGCTCACTCTATAGAGGGGAGGTAATCTATTTTTCAATTGGTTCTGATTTTGGAAATTCAGAGGTTTATCACGGAAAAGTGAAAACAATACAATCCAGGAGTCTGTCAGGAAATAGGACTGACTCTTTTGATGGATTTTATTGTGATTATAATTACTCTGTAATGTCAAATATGCATAGTTACTATAAATTTGCTAGCACTCCTAACGACATTAAAAAATTCCATCAATATCTTGATATTGTTTCCCGTGAGCACTATGCATTAAACCTTATTCCATCCGATAGATTTCCTGTGTTTGTAAGCAGCAAAAAATCAAAACCAAAAATCATACGTAGTTATGGGTTATCTCAACTGAAATAAAAAAATTACACACCTATATCACTGAATCGAACCTGGCCATGGTATTTCATCGTGGCTTTTCATTCGTTTCAAAGGTGATATATGGATGATGACGTTCCGTTTAGTTCTTTTTACACCTGGCTCGATTTACTGTACCAACACGCGGTTAATGGCGGTACAGGGCTGGACTCCGCACAACAACTTGCCGATATTTACTTACAACACTTTCCTGACAAAGTGACCTCTGCCTCCAACTTAATTCTCTGGGAATCAACCAAAGCGGCAACCAGTGGTTTTATTACCGGGCTGGGGGGCGCGGTGACATTGCCGGTGTCTATTCCCCTTAATATCTCCAGCATTCTTTTTCTTCAATTCAGAATGATTGCGGCAGTGGCGATTATTGGTGGTCATTCCGTTAATGATCCCACAACCCGAAACCTGATTTATCTCTGTCTGGGCGGTAATATTGCCAAAGATATTCTCAAAGAACTTTGTACACGGCGGGTGATTAGTGCACTTTCTGACAGTACCGCTCGTCATCTTCAACAGCAAGTGACCACCGAATTAGTGACCCGGCTAACAACACAATGTACCGGAGGAGTAACACGCTTTATTCCCCTTATTGGTGGCGTCTTCAGTGGCGGTTTTGACTACCTGTCGACATGGACCGTAGGCCAGCTTGCCCGGACGATTTTCATTTCCGACTGAGCCTTATCTCTCATTTTCCCTTTGATTGTATTGGGCTTATCGAGCCTGAATCTCTCCTCTTTAATTCAAGGAACTCTTATGACACGTCTGGCCTCCCGCTTTGGGCGAATAAATTCTGTTCGCCGCGACCGCCCATTAACCCATGATGAGCTGGCACACTATGTCCCCAGTGTATTTTCTGAAGAGAAGCATGAATCCCGCAGTGACCGTTATACCTATATTCCTACTATCAGCCTGTTAGGCAGTTTAGCTAAAGAAGGCTTTCAACCGTTCTTCGCCTGCCAGACACGGGTCCGTGACCTGGGCAAGCGGGAACATACCAAACATATGCTGCGTTTGCGGCGGGAGGGCCAGATTCAGGGGAAAGAAGTCCCTGAAATCATCCTGCTGAACAGTCATGATGGTTCCAGCAGCTATCAGATGATTCCGGGCATGTTCCGCTTCGTTTGCGCCAATGGCATGGTGTGTGGTGACTCTTTTGGCGAAGTGCGTGTACCGCATAAAGGAGATGTGGTTGGGCAGGTGATTGAAGGGGCTTATGAAGTGTTGAGTATCTTTGATCGGGTGGAAGAGCAGCGTGAGTTGATGCAGGATATTAGCTTGTCCGCGCCAGCCCGTCGGGCCTTTGCCCATGCGGCGTTGAACTACCGTTATGGTGAAGAACACCATCCGGTGACCGAAGCGCAGATCCTGACGCCGCGGCGGTGGGAAGATAAAAAAGACGATCTCTGGACGACCTATCAGCGCGTGCAAGAAAACATGCTGAAAGGCGGACTGACGGGGATCTCGGTCAACGGCAAACGGGCCCATACCCGTGCGGTCAAGGGAATTGAGGGTGATATTAAACTCAATCGCGCCCTGTGGGTCATGGCGGAGCAGATGCTGGCCCATGCTCAGCCCCGGCATCAGTGACACTGCTTTGTCCCGATAACAGTCAGTGCCGGTGCGGCCGTCTGGACAGGTCATGTCCAATAGCCACGTTTCGCCTGTTGCAAAAAGTATTTTTATCGGCATAACGCTGATTTTGTGCGGGTTGGCCGGTCTTTCTCTACTCTGAAAAATAGTTCATCCTGTGGTCATACCCTGTCCAGGGGGGCGTGTAAAGTAATCAACGGATTAACCACACGTTTCATTCTGGAGAACGGTAGCGATGGCAACTTACCGCCCTGACCCTGATTTATGCTTCCTTGGGCAATGCGACAACGATGACCTGGAATTCCTGGTGTCATTACTCACTCACGATCCGAAAGACGGCTCACTGCGCTGGTCAGAGACACTGACCGGCACCGATGAGTACAAGAGTCATCATCCCGATCACCAGCAGTATTGGCAGGCCATTGCCGCAGAAGTACAGACTTTTGGTGCCAACAGTTTTGCCAGCGTACTGCGCGGGGGAAAAGGGGTGACGTACCGTGAACTGTTGTGTGATGCCTGTGACAAAATGAAGGTGAATTACAGCAAGAAAACCAGTACGGAGAATATTGAACTCAACATGCTATTGAAGGTGTTGGAGACAAGTTTGTCCGAAATGTCGCCTGACGAATTGAACGAATTCGCCAGTGGCATGGAAATTGAACTGACGAACCCCACCCCAGAGTTGATCCTGATGGCCATTCAGATAGCGATACGGGCATCGGGTTTTGCCGCTTATCGCCTGGCGGTCGTCGTGGTGAGCACGGTAGCAAAAGCATTACTGGGGCGCGGATTGCAGTTTGGCGCTTATGTGTTGCTGACGCGCGCTATCAGTGTTCTGGCGGGGCCGGTGGGGTGGGCACTGAGCTCATTGTGGCTGGCCACTGACCTGGCCGGGCCTGCGTATCGCATTACCATTCCATCCTGTCTGTTTATCGCGTATATGCGCCAAAAAGCGCTATACCAGTAAGGACGATATCTATCGTGTCTGACATAACAATGGAACAAGGCTTATGTCTGAAGTCAGCATGCACTATGACCGGTTAGCGGTCCGACTGGCATTGATTATCGGGCGGTTATTTATGGGGGAAGGGTTATCCATTAACGCACTGGCCAGTGAATTTAACGTTTCCCCCAGAACCTTGCGACGTGATTTTAATCAACGACTGATATACCTCGATCTAGAACAAGTCGATGGGATTTATCGGCTCGCCAAATCACCTGTCGGGTCCAGAACTGACGGCGATATTATTCACTTTGCCAGAGTGACACATATGGCCCAATTTTTTCCGGCACTCGATAGCAAATTATTGTCGGTCCTGCTTAATAAGAATGTGGGGTCGCCTTATGTGGTCTACCACGCCCCACCGAAAAACCCTCCGGCGTTATTCGGGGGATTTTATCGAATAACCCAGGCCATTATTGATAATGTCTTTATTGAATTAAGTGTGCAGGGAAGTGAATACTTTAATCTTGCGCCTTACCGATTGGTTTATTTCGATGGCTACTGGTATTTGGTGGGGGAGCATAATCTCACGCTTCAGGTGTTCCTGCTTATCCATATTACGGATGTGACATTAACCCCCAGGCGGTTTACTAAAAAGGAATACATCACGGCATTAACAGCAGAGGCGGACTTTATAAAAGCGCTGCCCCATTTTCAATTTGTACGCAATTTGGTTTTTAATCTGAAAAACAAATGAACAATGCTCAACATTAAAGGATATTACGATGAAAAGAAGACATATTGTCGCCCTGTTATGGGCGTTTTCCACGGGAGCCTTTGCTGAAATTAACCTGTCAGAGGTCGAGCACTGGACAAACAAGGGGACACCCAACCTGTATTACATGAACACATCCCTGGATGCTGTCGTGGCGGAAACACCCCATCATGCGTTGGTTCGTGCAGATGCGGGCACCAGTTGCCCCGCCGGGTCGTATTACTTATTGAATAAGCAAGACCGCAGTTACCTGCCGGTCGACAGCGGTACGTGTGATGACCGCAAGTTGAAAACGACACTCAGTGCAACGCAGTTAATCTTCACCTCTCACGGCAAGGTCACCGCCCTCTACCCACTGAACTGATGCGGTATGACGTGTACTTTTTATCAAAAATTGAATAAGGGATTTTATCATGCACGATGTGACCACGCTAAAAACACAGCTTCAGACTAACACATTACATCTGGCTCTCTTGACGGTGGCTACGGGCGGGATTTACCCGTTACTGTGGTTATACAAAAACCAATCCACCGTGTTCAGCGTAACCGGGAATACTTTCTCCAGTGCGAGTTTCATCATTTGGATAGCCGCATGCATAGGGCTGTCGCGGGTTTTGCCTGGATTAAGCAGTCCTGACGAATACGGTTATAACGCCGCCGGAGAAACGCTGACCATCATGGCGGGGCTATTGACGCTGGGAGGGGCTGTTTTATATATCATCTGGGCATTCAAAGCTCGGACAGCATTGCAACACTATGCGTTACAGACATTCCGTTTTGAATTAAAAATGAATGTATTCTATACCTTGGTATTTAATGTCTATTACGTCATGTATTGCATCAATGCCCTGCCTGAGGCGCTGGCAAAACATACCATCATCTATGGCCAGACAACGATGCCGGAGAGTACCTCTGGTACTAATAATATCACCAAAGGGGAGTGAATATGGACCTAAGACAGACGCTGTTGCTTTCTTCCACTCTCGTTATCTCCCTGATGTTGTTGGCAGCGCCTGTTCAGGCCAAACGGGAGGGGGACTACATTCTGTATCGGCTGGTGAAACAGCAAAACAGTCCTGTTGGTGTTGGTTTGAAAATGTGCACGTATAAAAGTGAGATCGACGGCGCAACGGTAGATATCAATGTGCTTACCTGTAAGGATCATGTTTTCTATTACCCCAAATTGGGTTTGTTCTATGACACTATTAACTGACCTGCACCAATAGCCTTAAATAAGAAGTGTATTATCACGGATAATATCATTTCCCTATGCAGGGGAATCAAACAACAGGATGTATTAATACTACCGTATTAATTACCCTCATAAAACCTCCCTTCCTAAAGGTTTCCCTCCTTACGGATTGTTTGCCATAGAATACATCTCACTGATGTTAATAAATGTAATCTAATACACAAGCAGATACCCAGTAGAGGGGTATCTGCCTTTATGCCGTTATAGGACATTAACCATTTAAATTATAAAACCGCTATATCACCGAACAGGGGTTTTATTTTTACAGGAATTAGCTATGCAAGATGAAAGCCCGCAACAGCGTATTATCACGATGGCGTTATTGCTGCTGGATAAACAGTTAAAACGAAAGTCAGTTGTCTTCCCCTCTACAGCGGAAGTGAAACAGTATTTGCGTTTACAGCTGGAGCAGCAAGAAAGAGAAATATTTATGGTGATGCATCTGGATAACCAGCACCATCTAATCCATTGTGAAACGGCCTCTCTCGGTACCCTTAACCAAACCGCCGTCTACCCCCGCGAAATCGTTAAAACCGCGCTTTACCACAATACCGCTGCGGTAATACTCGCACACAACCATCCCTCCGGTATCCCCGAACCCAGTAATAACGACCGGCAGATGACTGACAGAGTACGTGCGGCACTCAACCTTATTGATGTGAAAGTTTTAGATCACATCGTGCTGGGGCAGGGGGCGCTGGTGTCGTTTGCTGAGCGTGGCTGGCTGTGACGACAATTCCCGGTAATGCCGTTCAGACACCGTTTCACTCGCATGATTTGAGCCACTGCTCTGGTACCCGGTCAATATCAGACGATGATATCTGTGCCTGGTGCAGCCATCTTTGCTATCGACCCGGTGAAACCAGCCTGTGCCGGTTGATTGCCGAAGACAATGACTGGCCCGCCTGCTTTGACGCCAATGGCTACGCACAGTCTTGTCCCCAACTGCAACTGATTTTCACCGCTTCCCAGCCAACACACGATGGATAATTAATCGTACCTCAACGCACTCCCCCGGTAAGTACTCACTCACTTTTATCCCCCCCCACAAACAGGCTCCCTCGGTTTTCCGATGGGGCCTGTTTTGTTATTAACCGCTTATGACACAAGGGTTTTTCCCATGAACCAACACCGCAATACCGAAACAAACAGACTCACCACCACCCGGGTTTCTGATGCGAAGCGCATCCATTTCTGGCCTAAATACTTTGGTCAGGTGCCCAAATGGGCGTTGATTGAACCGCAGGTTTTTCGTTGGCTGGACCGGTTGTGTGCTGACTATCAGGGAGACTTTTGGGACTTCTACACCTTGCCCAACGGCGGCGCATTTATGGTGCCGGGCACGGTGCAAGACTACGTGCTGCTTAACGCACTCAATGGCAATGGGGCCACCGTCAGTCGTGAAGCAGCCGGTATCACCGCCTGCCTGATGACCTATAGCCATTGTGCCTGCAGAACGGAAAGTGAGGCGATGACCGAACACTTCTACCGATTGCGCAAATATGCTTTACAACACCCTGAAAACCAGGCCATTTTTGACTTGATTGACTGACAAGCAGGAGTTCCCCCATGCCACATCAGCCTATGCGTGCTTCACTCCCCACCTTGCCTTTTGCCCAGCAACAGATTATCAGCCAGGCACTGGCGATACTGGAAACCCAACTCCGACACCGTCCCTACACCTTGACCTCACCCGAGGCAGTGAAAGCCTGGCTGCAACTTCATCTTCGTCCTCAGGGGCAGGAGTGTTTTATGGTGCTCTTTTTGGACAACCGCCACCGCTTGATGGCCAGTGAAACCGTTTCTGTCGGCACCTTTAATGCAACCACAGTCTATCCTCGCGAAGTCGTTATTCGGGCATTGCACCACCGCTGTGCTGCCGTTGTCATCGCCCACAATCATCCTGCCGGAGATCCCACTCCGAGCCAGGCTGACCGCACACTGACTGCCCGACTGATTAATGCGCTGAACATGGTCGACATCCGCGTACTGGACCACCTGATTATCGGTGAAAGAGAGCCGGTTTCGTTAGCCGAGTTGGGGTGGTTGCCATGTTAACGACTATCCAACAAACCAACATCCTGACCCTTCGGGGTCTGCAATGCAGTACCGCACACATCACCGAGGACGACAATGCGCTGCTGTACCGGATTTCGCATTGTCAGGATTCGTTCAGCGATGGTGAGTGGCTACTTTTCACTGGCACCGGTTACCTGATGAGATTAGATGCCTGGACCCACCCGGTATTGCGGCTCAGGCAGTTAGGATTCTCCAAAGCCTGCCGCCGTCTGGTCACCACATTAATGAAACGCCATGGACTAACCTACCTGCATATTGATGCTCTGGGCGATGTGTTGCCCGGTTTTGCAACGTTCTACTGGTGATACCACCGCTCGTCTCCTGACGTAATCCCGCATTATCCACATTGAGAACATCCCCATGAAACCACGTGCCACCCCACCGGGCGCATTGCCCGTGTCTGCGATTTATCAACAACTGCTCGCTTTCCTGTTGGAGCACCACTACGGCCTGAGCCTCAACGATACGCCCTATCACGATGAACAGGTGATTGCGCAACAGATAGAACAAGGGATTTCAGTCGGCGACACCATCAACACTCTGGTTGAGAAATATGCCTTAGTACGTATTGGCCACACCGGGTTTAGCGCACTGGCGCAAGACCCGATGCTGAGTAAAGGTGATATCGCCCGCGCACGCCAGGCTGCTGGCCTGTGGCGAGCGCATTTTCCGCCCACCTTGCTGTACCCAACCGAGTCCCTCAACCCTATTCAACCACAGAGAGAAATTTAGGATGGATAACAACATTACCGCCGCCCCGACATGGGGCCTGCAATGTGATATTACGCCGCGGTTGGGAGCCCGACTGGTTCAGGAGGGAACACACCTGCACTTTCTGAGCGACAGAGCCAACATAGTGGGTACCTTTTCCCTTGAAGCCACTCAGTCTCTTGATGCGGCATTCCCCGCACTGATAACCAAACTGGCGTCGCAGTTGCTGTCCGGGACGCTGGATCCACGCCGCCAGCAAGGCATTACGGTTCGGCATGGAGAATGGGTCTGTGACGCGGATACGCTGGGCAGTCACGGTTACCTCTATATCGCTGTGTATCAGAAACTGGTTTGAACAGCAGACACTGGCACCTGAAACATCCCTCTTCCTCGACGCCAACAACAATAGTTGGCGTTTTGCTTTTATGGAGTTCCTACGATGTCTACTTCACTCAGCACAGTTATCGATGAGCCACAGGTTCTAACCGGCCACACCGATGTGATTTGCTCCACCAGCATTGAACGTATCATCACCGTGCGTAACACCGCGCTGGTGCAGATTGAAGCGCTTATCCACCAGCTTGAGGATATTTCAGCAATAACCAACAGCATCGGTGGTGGAATTGCAAAGGACTGGGCCATGCGACAAGATTTCCGCTGCGGCAGCTGGCTCATGGAGAAAACAGAAACGGCCATGAAAGCGATTGCCCGCAACCTCGATCGCGGTATATGGCGAGACCTGATGAAGAAATCGGGCATACTCAGTTTGATGGATGCCCAAGCCCGTGACCAGTGGTACAGAAACCTTGAGGGAGATAATATTCCTGCCATCAGCGAGGAAAGTATTTACAGCACATTTGAGCAGTTGCACCGTGATAAGGACAACGTATTTGAGCGAGGGGTGATTAATGTGTTCAAGTCGCTATCCTGGGATTACAAGAGCAACCATCCTTGTAAGTTTGGCAAGAAAATTATTGTCAACAATTTGGTGAGTTACACCCAATGGGGATTTACCCTGAACCACAGCTACCGGCGGGATCAACTGGCGGATCTTGAACGGATGTTGTTCCTGCTCGAGGGCAAGGCGATCCCGGACAACCGGGGAGATGTGACAACTCGGCTGTATGAACATATGAGTGCCAATCGGCAAATGACGAAAGTTTATGAAGACGATTACTTTTCGATAAAATATTTTATGAAGGGCTCAGCGCATCTGACATTTAGGAAACCTGGGTTGATGGACAAGATGAACGATATCATCGCTAAACATTACCCAAGCGTATTGGCAGAACGGGTATAGGGCAGCAGTGCATGTTAGGTTGTATTAGCTGTGCCTTTATCTAACGGTGCCCTCTGGTAGGGCACTATTAAATCTGACCGTCGGATAAGAGCCAAAAGCGGACTTTGCTAACATCGAAACGTACTAATCTGCGGGGACAGGTCACAGACACAGCTGGGTCCGCGCCTGAATTCAGGGTATATTCGATGTGTTACGCAGGTAGATAAAGTTAGTAATCGAGTCGAATTTTTATTACAGGAGCTTTTCAGTGGACATCGGGCGGCTGCAAATCGAAGGTGGTTTTTTGGATGGTTTGGATCTCAAATTCTCCAAAGGTCTCAATGTGATCATTGGCGCTAGGGGGACTGGAAAAACTTCAGTAATAGAGTTAATCAGGTACGCTCTAGCCGCTCCTAGCCACACTACCGAGGCAAAAAACCGCTCATTCGACCATGCCAGAGCGATACTGGATGGGGGGGAGGTGACTGTCGTGCTAAATGATCTGGTGGATGATATCACCATTTTCCGCACAGCTGACGACGACAAACCACGATCTACAGCTAGTTTCGTTGCGCCAATAGTTTTGTCTCAAACTGAAGTCGAGACTCTGGGGCTTAGTGATGCAGGTCGCTTGTCATTGATTGATGGATTTATCCATGGTCGGAACATTATGTCTGCGACAGAAGCTGAGGTGATCAGTTCTCTAAAGAGCATTTATAAAGAAATTCTAGCCATGGAGGCGGAGATTGCTTCGCTGTCTGAGGATGTCAGTAAGGTTCCGAACCTTACATCACAGTTGCTTGATTTTGAACGGCAGCTTCGGGATCTTCAGGGAAATTCAGATGAGGTAGGCATAAAACAATCTGAGTTATCACTGCTCACAGAAGAACTTGCTACAGCGTCTGCTCGCGAGGATATCATCGCTAGATTCGGAAAACATGCTTTCGAATGGAGAATGACCTTAGATAACTTGCTTCTTGAAAATTATGGTCCAGATGCTTGGAATGGTGAGCCAGAAAATGATCCGGTTGCGGATCTTCGCGGGTATTATAACTCTGCCATTTCAAGAATAGCTGAGGTCTCGAAAAACTTTCAACAAATTGAGCATATCTCTAAGCAGCGGCAGGAGGAGATATCTTCCAAAAATTTCGAAGTCGAGCGTAAAGCTCGGGTTTTGCGCCTTGAACTTGATAAAGTATCCGAAGGTACCGGTGCGTTAAGCCGGAATATTTCTTTAATTAAATCACAATTATCTCAAATAAATACCCGCCAAAGCCTCTTGGATGAAAGATGCAGAAGATTAGACGCGCTACGCAAACGACGTGATGAGACTGCAATTGAGCTTGAAGAGATTCGTCTTAAACGCTACACCCTCCGGAGTGAAGTAACAGAGAAGATCAATTTGGCCCTAACACCTTATATTAAATTAGATATTGAGCAATTCTCTCAGCTAGGCGAGTATTCCAAAGCCTTAACTGATGCGCTCAAAGGAAGTGGCATTAAATATAATGACTTGGCCTCAAAGATTTCAGAAAATATCAGCCCGCGTGAATTAGTGGCGATCGTAGATAAGGCTGCTTTCGAAGAGTTGGCAGATCTAGTGAATATACCTAAAGAGCGGGCAGCTCGGGTACTAGCACAGCTTCGTGAATTTGGGCTCGCAGATATATTGACATGCGACATACAGGATGATGTAAACATGTATCTTCTTGATGGTGTCGACTATAAAGAAGTTTCTACACTCTCTGCTGGCCAGCGCTGCACAGTAATACTATCTATAGTTTTACAGCACTCTGAAAGAGTGCTGATAATTGATCAACCTGAAGACCACTTAGATAATGCATTTGTGGCTAATACAATAATAAAAACGTTAAATGGTCGTAAAGGGCTCGGACAAATAATTTTGTCTACTCATAATGCCAACATCCCGGTTTTGGGAAAGGCGGACTTGGTAATTGAGTTGACTTCTGATGGAAGAAATGGGTTTGTACAGGTAAATAAACCTCTTAATCACCCTGAAGCCGTAAACGCTATTACAAATGTGATGGAGGGTGGTTCCATTGCGTTTGCCACCAGAGCAAAGTTTTACGAAGATAATTCGCTGTGATGGATCGTGAGCAAGCAGTTACTTCAATTATGAGCACCTCAGTAGATGAACGACTCGAGGCTGCACGCTTTTTCACCAATGCTGCGGAGCCAACTGATGCGTCCATGTTGATGCTAGCACTGTCGAAAGAAAATACTCGATGGGTGAAAAGAGCGCTTGAACGCGCTATTGAAAGACTACAGGTTGGGCCACCAAAACAAGAGCTTAGTGAAGCGGCGACTGAAGAATACGTCATGGATACTAATTCGGATCGGTTGCTTAAAGATCTCCGGGCGCAGGCGGTAGACGAAGTTTCCAGAACAATTCTGCATGAGTTTTCTCCACTCATAGGGTCTCTCCGACTAGTTGCAGCAATGGAGTTCGACGCTTATGAAACCTCGCGAACCAAGCATTGTGTAGAACGTTTGAGTGGCCTGCTAGACGCTGTCGGAAAGTTAAAAAAAGCGGCCGCTACTCCGTCATTTAATGAATTCGATCTCTCAGAGCTTATCACGGAATGTATTGCAGTTCTTAACATTACCCATGAAAACATAGTGTTACGGGTTGCCGGTATCAAGCCTTATATGGTCCAGGCGGATCGGGATTCGTTAGGATTAGCCATAGATAATGGAATCCGGAATGCAGTCGAAGCAGTTAGGGAATTTTCAAGACTCACCCCAGCGGAAATTTTAATAAACTGGGGCCCCGCCGGAGCCGAGAACTGGCTTGTCATTCTTGATTGCGGCCGAGGATTCTCGGGAAATCCTGAGGAAGCGTTGAAGCTCGGAGTTTCAAATAAGGATGGGCATTTCGGTTATGGGCTAGCTACTGCACAGCTGTCAATGCGCTCTATGGAAGGGGACGTTTACGTCTCAAACAATGCCGAAGGTGGAGCACGGTTCGAATTAAGATGGTATAGGGATTATGCAAATATTATTCGTTGAAGATAACTCATTTTACGCAGCCACACTTGTTTCTGCCGTAAAAGATAAGTTTCCTGAGATAGCTTGGGTCGTTGTCGATAACTCTAGTTCAGCAGAAGCTCTTTTGGATAAAAATTACTACGATCTTGTTATTCTCGATCTTTGCATGCCAAGCATCCCGTCCGGGCTTGAGAAAGTCGTAGAGAATGGACAACAGCTTTTTTACTCTGTGCAACGGTTAATGCCGGGGACCCCTATTTATATTCTCACTGGTTCCGAACTGGATAGCTTCGCTACAAATCTTTTAAGACACGGAGAAAGGATTAAACTCTGGGGGGCAGCAAGAGAGTTCTCTACCGTTCTATACTTTAGAAAAGATGAAACCCTAGAGCTCGTGGAGGAATTGTCACAGGTTTATGACGAGATAGTATCCTTAAACGCTACAGTTATAAATACCCGAGGTATACAGATAGAGTTCGGAAGGGGACAAGAGCGAGCGCTGCAAAGCTTTGTGCGAAGCATGGGTGGATTTGATGGGGTCTACTATCCATTGAGTGGGCTATCTGGCTCGTTGGTCGGCAGAATCGAAGTGCGCGATGATCGTTTTAATGTAATAGGTGTATTCGTAGCCAAGCTGGGATTGTCGTCAAAGATCCAGAAAGAAAATGAATCTTACGCGCGGCACGTTAGACTTATGCCTATGAATACATTTACGCCTTTATTACTTAGTATGGACAAGGGGCTTAAAGAGTATAGCGCAATATTCTACACGCTCGCTGAGGGTTATACAGAAACCTTATTTAATGTTATCCGAAATGATCCATGCAAGGCTGTAGATGTGATTAAAAAGGTTCGCAATAGCATGGAGCGTTGGTCCACCGCACGAAAAGTTTCTAGAGTGAAAATCGGTGAAATTAGAAGGACTAAATTAAATGATACTGATTTTAATAAACTAACAGCTCAGTATGACATCGAAGAGATAAAGGATATTGAGGACATTTTCGTGAATATTTCCGAATCGTGCATTCACGGAGACCTACATGGTGGTAATGTCCTTGTTAATCAGGTTGGAACTCCGATCCTAATTGATTTTGGTGATGTCGGTTTTAAGTATACGGGCCTCGACCCGATAACCCTAGAGATGAGCCTTATTTTCCACCCTGACTGTGTAGTGTCAGAAATTTCTCATGAGATACGTCCCTCCATGAATAATTGGCCGAACATTGATAGATATTGTCAAGATAATCCTTTTAGAGAAGTGATCAAGTACTGTCGAGACTGGGCTTACGACATAAGTGGTGATGATAAATCTGTATTAGCTGCCGGCTACGCGTTCGCAGTGAGGCAGCTGAAATACGACACAGTTAGCGCTGATGATACTATTGTGCTTATAAAACGAATTGTTGACGCTATCCGAACGGGGAACTAAGCCGGATATAAAAATCACTGGCAAACATACGGTTGCGTTCAATTACAGGAAGCCATTTCCCTCAGCTATTCGTGACTGTGATAACTTATCAGGGGCGATGAGCCCCTTAGGTTTATTTCCTTCGAACATGCGCCATAACACCTTCCTCACAGAGTAGCTTTAGATCATTGGCTCGCGATCCCAGCTAACAATCTCATACGTGCGGATATAGCGAAAACACATAGCCCTACCAAAGAGTATCTTAAGAACAATGGACTAAGTAATGATTTCATAAATTATATACGTTATGAGGATAGCGTTGCATCGACCCGTTGAACTCACAGCCCATAGCTGACCTAGGTCGTTGCCGTGGGCTGCTTTGTGCCAGAAGCGGATGTTGCTAATGTGAGTTCGTCAACAAGTAGTTTAAGGAATAGGTAATGCAGGTAAACAGATTCGAGTTGCATTACGTGAACTGGAGTGTGAAAAAGAACTGGAGTTGCATCATTAACCCAATAAACTGTATGCAAAACAGAATGAAGTGGAAAAGTCAGTCTCTGCTGCTATCAGAATTCGCGAATGATTACAGGATTGACCAATCGCCCCATGTGAGATAAATGCTTCATGAGACGATACTTTTTGTTGAGCTGCCCCCCGGGCCACACCGTACTCCCTATAACTTTAACTACTTAACTTTATGAAGAATATTCCCGATTTTACTGCGAAAGGGTATCTACCAAAAGGCAGACATAGCTGTTCCGCGCAGCAGTTTATTGACCGCTTCTGCATGATCAACGACAAACGCCAAGTTCTGAAAAAAGCATTTATAGATATTCTCGACTTCGCAAACTCGCGCAATGCAATATGTGTTTTCGTCGGCGGTTCTTATGTCACCAGCAAGGAAGACCCCAACGATTTGGATGTGGTAATCGTACTTCATTACAAAGAACACATCCCATCGAGGCCGGAACGCCTGGTTCTCGAAGGAAAACGTACCGATATTATGTTCTGCTCGGCAGACGACCCTGTTGTTACCGCCTCGTTTATAAAACTGCTGTCTTTCGAGCGATACGGCAGTGGCGTGGGTATAATGCAGATCAACCTCAATCACCCGGATGAACCGTGGACTACTCATCACGAACCGGATGACGATACCTATGAAGTGATCAAAAGAGCCTACTTCAACCGACATCTGGTCGACTTGAATGAGGCCCCGGGCGTGCTAGTTACTATCCACGGGATCATGACGCATGCGGAATGGAATGCGAATCTTATCCCTATTGCGAGCAGCCAGGGGTGGATCGTTGCCCCCTACATCTACGGCTATACCACCCCTGACATCCTTCTGAATAAGGGGAAGAGAAAAGAAGCGGTGGACGCCTTCAGGGATTGGATTTATTCGATTAAGCAGGATTTTTGCCAGAACGGCGAACAGATTTCAGTGATTGCACACTCCTTTGGTACCTATCTGGTAGGCGCTTACCTTGATGGTTTCGAGGAATTTCCTCCGGTCAACTTCAACACCCTTATTCTTACCGGCAGTATTCTGAATGAAGACTATGACTGGGAAAGTTGTGCCGGCTACAAAGTCGCACGGGTCAGAAATGAAATAGCACCTAACGATCAGTGGGTAAGCTGGATGCAGAGGAAGCCGTCAGAATGGCTTGGCCTCGATCCGCTCTTCGGTCAAGCCGGAACAAAGGGCTTCACCTCTCAGAGCCGCATTCTGACTCAGCCCACTAATAAAATTTTCGATCACAACAATGTCATTAAAAAAGATGTCATCACGTCAATGTGGATGCCGTTTCTGAGCAGCAACAAGTACGCGGCAGAGGAAGAAGGGTTTAAGCTAATAATGGCCAAATTTGCGCATAAGGAACCCTAAGAATGGCGGCCAATGAAGAAGCCAGACTCTGACGGTTTCTTATGACAGGAAGACGCCATTTACAGCAGGTAACAGGCCATTATTTCTGATTGGCCAGTGTCTAGTGCTAGTAGTGTGCACTTAACGTAAAGGACAATATGACTAACAATCAGTTCTATGAACTTTATCGCCAGCTTGCCGCATTACGGACCAGTAACGCCGACTGCCACCCCATTATCGAAGAATTGACCCGGCTATATCACGAGACAGTGAGGGACTCTTCCCCGGACGAATACCTGGCGGCCGCAGATATCTGTCTCCATGAAATTGGTCAGTCAGAGCGGCTTTTCACAGTAGCCCTAGCCTGCTGGCTTACCGAGGATGAATGCCTCGACCTGGCAAAAGCGCTTACGCATGAAGCGAGCGTAAGCCACTTACAGGCAAACAGCCCAGTGGCGTATGATCTTTCTTCCACAGAAGAATCGCGCGCCAGACTGGCAGCGTGCCGGCTTTGTGCACTTCATGTTTCTCCGGCGATATCCCTCGGCTGGACCTTAAGCCTGGCAACCTCCTTCCCTACAAGCGCAACCACGCTTAACACGGCTCTGGCGCTCCTGCAGCATCATATGGAGGATTACCCGTCGACCACGCTACGACTTCTTTCCAGCCCGGACTCCCCGTTTTCTTCACTGGTACTGGCGCAAACCGGGCTCAAGCTACTGGAACAACAACTAAGCCATCTGAACGCACTGCCGAAACTTCGCGAGCTTGTGATGCCACCGGAAATGCGCCTGATATACGCCAGCCTGAAGCGCAGCGAGAACCGCGATATTCAACGGCAGTCAGAAGAAAAATCGATTTTTGGCCAGTTCATCACCCAGCAGCATTTCAAGTACGCCAGTAAGACAGCTATTGAGATCCTCACCGGCGACGATGTCAGGGAAACCACCTTGGAAATGATGCCCTTTCAGATCGCGACAGAGCTACCCACGACCTGGCTTACCGATCCGGTTTCCGGAGACCTTGCCAGGAACAGACTGTGGAAAGGAGTGTTGGAATGAGTATTCAACTGGTTCTCTCTCATTATCTGGCCGGTCTGCGAGAGCGCAATGAGCTCGATGCACTACTGCCAGAATTACTTAAAGCTATGGGGCACTCCGTGCTCAGCCGCCCGCAGATTGGCCCTGGGCAGGCAGGCGTTGATGTGTTATCGACCAGACCGGATGCGGACGGTATCGATGAGGTGTACGCCTTCATCATCAAATTCGGCGATCTCGGGCGGGCAGACTTTTATGGAGGTCAGCAGTCCATCGAGCCGTCCGTACGCGAAGCATACACCGACTTCCTCCGAAATCGCCTGCCGGAACAACTCAAACCTCTACGCAAAAAGATCGTACTCGTGTCCAACGGCGTGCTGTTACAGGAGGCCCAGGCCGGCTTTTCAGCTCTGACGGAAGACGTCGCTGAACGCCCGTTCTGCAGACTCGAATTCTGGGGTAGCGATCAGCTTACACCCTGGATAGAGCAGTTTCTGTTCGACGAAACATTGCTGCTGGCCCAGGGAAAATCCGATTTGCGCGCAGCTCTGGCGGGTCTTGAAGAGTCAGGGTCGGCTACTGGTCGTTTCATTCGCTTTATCGACGCCTGTTTTGAGTGCCCTACCGCGAAAACGAAACAGAGTGCAGCAACGCGCAAGAAAAACTTTTTGAGACGTTGCGCCGCAGCCTCGATGGGCTGGGCGGTACTACTTGTCTGGGGAAAAAGCGAAGGGAATCTGAAGCCCGGCGTTATTACTGGGGAGTATTTGCTACTGCGCATGTGGGCTGAGGCAGTGAAACTTAAGCTGGATGCCGACCGTGCGTTTAACAACCGATTTGAAACCATGGTGGACCTGCAGACACAGGCTCTGGTGGACTACTTTGAGAAGGTGATGCCCACCCTAGAGACACCGCGTGCGGTCCTCTCTTATCGTCCAGAACGCATCTTCTATCTGGAGCTTCTGTTTGAGGAGCTGGGACGCCTGGCCACCCTTCTGCTACTACTCCAGCGAAAGCCCGATCAGGAGGAGTTTCGGACACAGATCCGGGAGGCCATCATTCACCTGGTGAACCAGCATCCGAGTGTACGGCTTCCTCTGTATGACGGACACACCATTGACCTCACCCTGATCTTCTGTGCACTGATGGGGGAGTCGGACTGGGGCAATACCCAGATTCTTGCCGGTGAAATTGTCGACCGGCTCCACCGTGCACTGAAAACAGATCGCTACCTGCCTGTGGACACCGACTCTCTGGAAGATGCTGTCGCACTCGACAGAGCAAGCGCCGCCAACCGGGACTTCTTCCAGACATCAACACTTGTACCGGCACTGGCTACTGTGGCGTCAGTGCTCAATGACGAGGAAAACCTTGAGGCCTTGCGCAGTCACGTGCTGCCATTGATGAAAGGGGTCACGCTTGAGCGCTGGTATCCCACTTCGTTACTCGAAACACTCAGCGGATCACCGCTGGGGGTTCAGAGTGTCGGGATATCCAGAGCGCTGTCCGGACTCAGGCCTTCAGCGAGGGAAGAGGCTGAGGCGTCAATTAAAACATTTGACGGTATGGCGTCCCCCTCGGACTTCAGATGGTCAGGTCGCTGGCAGGTGCTGATCGCGCTGTCAGCACGCCTGCACCGACATCCCTTACCCACCTGGTTTATTGCTGAGTACAGGCGACCGGAACATTTCACTGAGTAGCTGACCAGTTCCCCGTAGAGCAACACGCGTCAATGTTAGTCATGCCTTCATTACCTATGCGAAAACTTCCACTTTTCGCTCATAGCGGACTATGGTCAAGGTTGTTGGCAATTGGGGGGCAATGATAAAAGCTTTTTGGCCTGCCTAAACCTTGCTTTGATAGCCATATTGATGTTGTACTTATATGGCTCTGTACCCACTTGCGGTGTCTGATTTTTGTACGGATTTTTGTTTGTGGGTACAAGTGCGGGTACAAGCTCTTAGTGTTAAAAATAAATAATATTGATATCAGTAGGTTGTATGATATTGGCGAGTCCGGCCTTCGCACCATTAGTATGTAAAGAGACCTCAACTGAGGTCTTTTTTTATGTCTAAAATCCAGTCCCCGCAAGGCTTTCCCTCTCTTTTCAGTCAACCGACGTCAATCTGAGTTACCCCACATCAACCTGCTTGTGAGTATACAAGTGAGTATATATGCTGGTTCGATAACGTTTATATACTCACGGCGGCATATGGAAGGATTACCATCATGGCCCTGACTGATACTAAGGTTCGCGCTGCAAAGCCTGAAGCAAATGATTATTCGCTTGTCGATGGTGACGGCATGTCCTTGCTGATAAAACCTAACGGTTCAAAGTACTGGCGCTTTCGCTTCCGTTTTGGCGGCAAGCAACACCTAATGGCCTTCGGGGTTTACCCCGAGACATCTTTGGCCGATGCCAGACAAAAAAGAGAAGCAGCCAGAAAGCTTGTTGCTGCGGGCATAGATCCCCGTGAACATAAGCGTACTGAGAAAGAAGAGTTGGCTAAAGAAGTTATCACCTTTGAGGTGGTCGCTAGAGAGTGGCATGCCAGCAATAAAAAGTGGTCAGAAGCGCATAGCGCTCGTGTGTTGCAAAGTCTGGAAGATAAGCTGTTTGGTGCTATTGGTAAACGTGCTATCAGTGAACTTAAGACCCCTGATTTGCTTGCACCAATTAAAGCCGTAGAGATGGCTGGATGTCTAGAAGTGGCTTCCCGCCTGCAACAACGAACCACAGCGATAATGCGCTATGCCGTTCAAAGCGGTTTAATTGATTACAACCCCGCGCAGGAGATGGCGGGCGCTGTTGCTACCGGTAAAAGAAAGCACCGTGCTGCACTTGAGTTAAACCGCGTTTCAGAGTTACTTCATCGCATCGATTACTACAGTGGCAGGCCATTAACCCGGCTGGCGGTAGAGTTGACTTTATTAGTCTTCATACGCTCCAGTGAATTACGTTTTGCCCGTTGGTCAGAAGTAGATTTTGAAACCGCCATGTGGACCATCCCTGGAGAACGTGAACCATTGGAAGGTGTTAAGCATTCGCACCGAGGTTAAAAAATGCGCACTCCCCATCTTGTTCCCTTATCCCGCCAGGCTCTCGCCATTCTGGAAAAGATCAAAAGCATGAGTGGAAATCGTGAGCTGATCTTTATCGGTGATCACGACCCACGTAAGCCCATGAGTGAGAACACGGTGAACAAGGCTCTACGCGTTATGGGATATGACACGAAGGTTGAAGTCTGTGGCCACGGTTTCAGAACCATGGCTTGTAGTTCATTGATTGAGTCGGGATTGTGGTCTAGGGATGCAGTAGAACGGCAGATGAGCCATCAGGAGCGCAACTCTGTGCGTGCGGCTTATATCCATAAGGCCGAGCACTTAGATGAGCGCAGACTGATGATTCAGTGGTGGGCAGATTATCTGGATGCAAACAGGCAGCAAGCTATCTCACCTTTTGATTATGCAAAAGTAAATAATCTATTCAAATAACCATCACCAGTCTTTTATTGTAATACGTCTCATTCAATAGTTTTTATATCACTGAAAGCCTCTGTCAAAAGACAGGGGCTTTTGCGTTTTAATCAACCTAAAAGGAAATCATGATGGAAAATAACATTTGTTGTCCGGTAGACGCAGATCTGAAAGACAGATTTAGCCAGATCGATACAAATGACTTTTATTGAGTTCATGATGCAGTACCTCTGAAAAAGAACACTCAGCATAAGTGTGGCAGGACTTACGCTGAGGGAGGGACGTCCATCACATCACCAACAACATCTCTGTCACTTAAGAAATCATCCGTTTGTGCCAAAATAAACTGCTTTAAAAACTGATCAATGCGAATATTCAGCTTAAATAGAGGTAGGGTTACACCGTCTTGTTTTTCAAAATAGACCTTGGCTTTTTCTTTATCTACCGAATCTTTTAATGCGTCGAAGCGACCAAAGTCGTTGAGATTCTTGTCATTAACACTATCAGCCATTAATGCTATGAGCCGTTCTTTATCTAAACCAAGAGCATTAACAACGGCGTTTAATTGCGCGTTTTCAGCATTATTTTTGTAGGTGTTGATGTAGTCTCTAAAAGTATGGCCTTCAATTAACTGCGCATCGCCGCGCTGCAAGTCGTGCAAGAAGAGCTTGGCGTACTTTTGTTCGCTTTGGGTGAGCGATGCAAACGACTTGTGTAGCTCATTTAATGTGGTTTCAATATTCGCAGAGTCTTGATGTTGGTTCAGCTCTTTTAAATATTTATCAAAGCGGCTGTTCATGTAGTCGGCATCGATTTTGCCGGTATCTATCTCAGTTAAATAACCACTGATATCAAAGGGCACATCGCCCTCACCTGCGCCACCGCCATCACCTTTGCCTACCAGCTCTTTATAGCGCAGAACCAGGCTCAGGTAAGTTTGTTCGTCTATGGCCAGCGTTACCTCATGTTCTACATCATTTTCAGTAAAGGAATAGATCGACTGTTCCCAATGAAAACCTTGTACTTTAGCTGCTTCCAGGTGTTGGCTAAAGGTGTTAAATAATTTGGCGAATTGGGCGCAGGTTTCTATATCGTCTGGCAGTTTTTCAAAGTTCTCAACACCCGCACTGACGAATAGCTCGGTAATGTCCGCCACTAATTCATTTATGGCTTTAAGGTTACTTTCTAACCTATCAACAAATAAGCCGATAGGTCTGTCGCCGGAATAGAGTTTTACCGCATCGTTAATGTACTGCTCCATGGTGTGTGGATAACGATAATAACGGATGATGCCGTGGGGTTTGTCGGGGCCAAACAAGCGATTGGTGCGTGAGAACGCTTGAATAATATTTTGGTATTTAATTACCTTATCTAAATACAAGGTATTAAGCCATTTAGAGTCAAAGCCAGTGAGCATTTGATCCACCACGATCAATAAATCTAATTGCTTTGAAGGCTCGGTATGGATGCGCTCGTAAGGCTTTTTATGGGCAAGGCGTGCCGCTAAATCTTTTTTAAAGGCCGCGTGGCGGGCAAAATCAAAATCCTGGCCATAACGCGCGTTATAGTCGGCCATAATTTCGTCCAGGCCATCGCCTTTAAAGGTGGGGCCACGGTCGCCACTGCCGTCGTTATCAATATTTGGGTCAAATAGAGCCGATACTTTAAGTTCAGGTTTGGCGGCTTTTAAACGGCGGTAATAGTCAATGGCTTCGGCAATGCTGCTAGTGGCCAAAATAGCGTGAAACTTATTGGCCTGGCTGAGCACATCCCACTCAGCCAGAATATCTTCTACTACTTTTTCTTGATGGGCTTCAGTGAGATATTGCTCTTTTGGCACATAATCTTCGATGCCTTTGACATACTTACCTGTTGCATCTTTATGGCCAGCCATTGGCACATCATTCATAAAATAATTAAATTTTTTCTTTTTGGCAGCCGTAGACATTGCATCTGCAACCGAATCGGCCTTAGCCTGTTCAAGGGCGACGGCCTGGCGTAGATCTTTATCTTTAAAGGTACAGACTTTGTAAGGGTCAAAGCCCAAAACATTGCCGTCGCGAATACCGTCGGCAATGCTGTAGCGGTGTAGCTCGTTGCCAAATACGGTACTGGTGGTATTGCCGTTTTTTTCGTTTTCTTCTTGAATCGGTGTGCCGGTAAAGCCAAAAAACAAGGCGCGCGGAAAGGTACGTTTAATAATAATCAGCATGTCGCCAAAGGTAGAACGGTGCGCCTCATCGATAATAAACACCAAGCGCTTAGCGCGGATTTTTTCTATGTCGGCCGAATTTGTTGCTGTTCCCTCATCATCAACTTCTTCAAAAATATTACTCATTTTTTGAATAGAGCTAACAATTAAGGTATCGGTGGGAGCGGTACTTTTTAATTTGGTAATGAGTACGTGAGTATTTTCGGTGGCTTGAACGTCTTCGCCATCGCCAGCAAAATTGCGATATTCCGCGAGCGACTGGGTGCCCAGCTCAATCCTGTCCATTAAAAAAATGACTTTATCGGCATCTTTCGATTGTGCAATCAACTGCGCCGATTTAAAGCTGGTCATAGTTTTACCCGAACCGGTGGTATGCCACACATAACCACCGAGGCGGTCAGGGTTATTGGCAGCGCTACCCAGTTGCTGCCAGTTGGTTTTGGCCACTTTGTCAGATATCGCATTGGCGGCGTAATACTGATAACTGCGCATCACCTTAAGCACGCCGTCGGTATCGTCGGCGACGGTATAAAAGCCAATCAACTGGTGTGCCATAGGGATAGAAAGTAAGGTAGAGGCGATGTCTTTCCAGTGGTTCATGGGTTCGTTATTAAAATCGGCCCAGTTAAATTGATAGTCGGGGTTAAACTTGCCGTCTAGCCCGGGGTTGGCAAAGTATTTGGCCTCGTTTGGCTCCATGGCCACAAACACCTGGATGAGCGAAAACAGGCCGCTAAATACACCCTCTTTACTGTACTTTTCAATTTGGTTGACTGCCTGGCTAACCGGAATGCCGCTGCGCTTTAGCTCGACATGGATCACCGGCATACCGTTGATCAGTAAGAGCACATCGCCACGGCGATCATTGCGCAAAGGGCTGCCGCGTTCAAATTTGGGTTGTTGCACAATTTGGTAACGGCTTTGCCCTGCGGCGATTTCCTGGCGATCGTATATTTTTAAGCTGACTTCTTTGCCCATATGCAAGGTATCGGCTGGGTTA
The DNA here is from genome assembly GCF_048323875.1 of Yersinia sp. LJYL362. Classification (NCBI taxonomy): domain Bacteria; kingdom Pseudomonadati; phylum Pseudomonadota; class Gammaproteobacteria; order Enterobacterales; family Yersiniaceae; genus Yersinia; species Yersinia sp. LJYL362. The sequence goes on along the minus strand of NZ_JBLWEX010000311.1, from coordinate 10,321 downwards.
TCGCGCTTAATCGCCACGGTTTTGCCGTTAATTAAACCGTTGAGCTTGAGCGGGGTTTTAAGTTCTTTGATTTGCTCAATAATTTGCTGCATTTCAGTCGCGGTTAACGGCACATCGTTTAAGCGATCCCGCTGGCGATTATTTTCAAACAAAATGGACGCCCAATTTTGCAGTAAATCCGCCTCGGTTTTGTTTTTGAGTATCTCTGTTTCCCAGCCCTTATGGGTCAGTACCTCAATAAAGGCCTGCTCAAATTGCGCTTCGGTTTTAAAGGTGGTCATGATGGCGCTCCCTGTTAGATAAACATTTTGCTCAAGCAGGCCTGCTTGATGTTATTGAGTTTGATGATTTGTTGTTGGTGTTGGTTGATCAGTGCGTCGAGCTTTTGGAAATAGTTACCGATGGCGGTTTGTTCTAATTCATTGGTTGTATAAACTGGCAAATTATTAATTGCGATCTTCGATAGGCTTGGTACTCCTGTAGATTCATCATGTTTTTTCCAGTCAACTTTTTGAAAAAGACAAAACAAAAAATCCAGATTAAAACTTGTAAAGGGTACTGCATAAAAAAGAGTATCCACTGTCCAAAAGGGGGCACGTAAAATATAGGGTTTATCTATAGTTCCTTTTCTGCCAATTCCAATTGCATCTTTATCATTTGACAACGCACTATCTACACTATGCATGTAGCCGCCTGTTCCATAAACAGGTATATGGCCTTTACCTAAATGCTTGTAGTCTTTTCCACTTCGAACGTCAATGACGCTTGATAAAGTTACCTCTTTCCACCCCCCACTAAATCCTTTAAAGCGGATTTCTGGGATGGTTTCGCCTTGTTTGGGGAACATTTTTTCCAGCATGGCTTTTTTAATGTTGCTGAGTTTGTCATGCTTTTGTTGGTGTTGGTTGATTAGTGTGTCGAGCTTTTGGAAGTAGTTGCCTATTTCATTGCTTTCTGAAATATTCTTAGGAACAAAAAAGCAAGAGGATGATACAAGTCCCCAATCAGAACGAGGCATTTTCGAGCCTGCTGAAAGGTTTGAAATCAATTCAAATTCATTGGTTTGAATTAAAGAAAATAAAAACGTACTTGCAACATTGTCGGCACGCAGCACCCAAAAATCTCCAACTGCGAGCCCTCCAAAGTCAGCTAGAAACCAGTTTTTCAGATAGGGTCGCAATTTACCAAATACAACATCACCAGCTTCAAATTTTAAGCCGGCTTTAAAGGTTTTTTTCTGATGAATATCCTTATTGAATCTGCCTTTCCCTGCAACTATATCTTCGTATTCAACACAAGGTAGACATGTACTTTGATGATGTGTTGATACTCTGGTAGCGATGTCTGAAAAACCTCTCTTCTGCCACTCCCCACCAAACCCCTTAAACCGAATTTCTGGCACCTTGCTATCAATACTCATCTTATTCGCCCTTCAATAAGTTGGTGAGTTCAGCCAAGCCCTGCATATCAAACTCATTGCCGGTGAGCTCGCTCATCATCTGCGCCAGTTCTTGCTCGGTGTTTTTTATCTCATTCGCCACTTGCGAGTAAGTGACGGCGTATTTATCGGCAAGGGCTTGCACTTGGCTAGTCAGTTGGCTAATCACGGCGTTTGGCATGGCGGCGAGTTCTGCGCTTAATGGCGCAATCCATTTAAGGTGCAGCAGGTTGTTCACCTGTGCATCAGTTAATGTTTCGATGGTCGTTTTGGTTTTTAAGTGCAGGGCAGTGGCGGCATCTTTGACCGTTTTTTTCAGGGATTTTTCTTCATCGATTAATTTGTTCGCGCGAATAATTTTGGCTTCATAGCTGTCTTCGGCAAATTTAGTTTTGGTATCTTTTTGCTCTTTCAAGAAGACTTTGGCTGCCTTACCGACTTCGGTATTGGCAAAGCCGTCTTGGCTTTCTTTGACCGTATCTTGTTCTTTTTCTTCTTCGGTTAGGGATTCTAAAATTTCTTCCAGCATGCTGGCGATTTCTGTCAGGCGGGTTTCTTTAGCGGCCAGAGCTTGTAAGTCATCATTTAAGTAAGTTTGTTGCACTAAATCAAACGGCAGTATGTGGCCTTTCCAGCCGTCTTGCACTTCAGTGTCCTGGCCATTTTTTTTCTTTATAACAATATTGGCATCAACTTGTTTGGCGGCGGTAAAGCCTTCGGTTTGCATCATTTCTAAATCGGCGCTGATGAGTTGCCATTGGTTGTTTAGAAATTGGTAAGCCTGGTATTTGTCGATTAGGGTAATGGGGGCTAAGCGAGTAAATAGCTCGGCACTTAATATCGCCTCTTGTTGGCTACGCTTTACGCTTTGCCAGTTTTGTATTAACTGGGTGTTTAGGTAGTCATCAAAGCCATTAAAGGCTTGGTTGTAGGCGCTGATAAACTCTAACACTTGCGGGTGCCCACTAATACTGGCGTTGACGTCTTGTTTGGCAATGGCCAGCTCACTGTAAGCGGCGGATTTTGGCGTAAACAGAGAGCCGTGCAATTGCGGGAAAGCTTGCCAAAAATGATGTAGCTCGGCAATTTCGCTGTTGGGGATGCCGCCGAGCATGGTGGCGTGTAAATCCCAGCTTGGTGCCGCCGCAGAGGAATCCACATAGCGCGGTATGTTGAGATTGTAGCCGTTGTCGCGCAGGGTTTGTTTGCTCACCAGTTGCGAGAACTTGTCGATACTTTCGCGGTTAATCACCGCATCAGTAATGCGTTTGATGTCACTGGCTTGCAGTTTGTTGTTTTTGCCTTCTTTCATAAAGTGTTTGGAGGCATCGACCACCAATACATCGGTGTTTTGGCGTTTTTGCTTGAGTATCAAAATCACCGTGGGAATGCCGGTGCCAAAAAAGATATTAGCTGGTAAACCGATAACAGTATCAATATGATTCTGCTCAATGAGTTGCTTGCGAATTTGACCTTCTTCACCGCCACGGAACAAGACACCATGGGGCAGAACAATGGCCATAATGCCATCGGGTTTTAGGTGGTAGAGGTCATGCAGCAAAAAAGCAAAATCGGCTTTGGTTTTAGGTGCCAGGCCAAAACGTGAATAGCGTGGATCGCTGTCTTTAAAGCTGGGGTCCCAGTTTTGTGAGTAAGGTGGGTTGGACACTACGGCATCGACATGCAAGGCGTAGTATGAGCCTTGAGGATCGCTATCATCAAAATACGGCCAATCTTCTTCCAGGGTATCGCCATTACGGGTTTTAATGTTGCTGGCTTTGATACCGCGCATGATGAGGTTCATACGGGTTAGGTTATAGGTATTGGCTTTTAACTCTTGGGCGTAATAGGTGATGCTGTCTTTGTTTTTAGCGTATTTCTCGAATGCCTCACCGATATTGATCAGCAACGAACCCGAGCCGGAGGTAGGGTCGTAAATTTTGATGGTATCTTTGTGTTTTAACTCGTGGGCGATGATGTTCGACATGAGTACTGAGACTTCATGAGGAGTGTAAAACTCACCGGCTTTTTTACCTGCATTAGCGGCAAATTTCTCAAGCAGGTATTCGTAAATGTAGCCCAGTACGTCATACCCTTGATTACCATTCATGGGGATGCTTTTGATCAGGTGCAGTAAGTCGCTGATGGCTTTGGTGCGTTTGCCAGCACTTTCACCCAGTTTGCTTAAACCGGTTTCTAAGGTGGTAAAAATGCCTTCAAACAGTTTTTTGTAAGTTGGCGAAATCAAACGGCTAAAGGCCGAGAGCGCATCGCGTACGTTAGATTCATCAAAGTCGGATGTGGAATCAACCCAGGTAGAAAACAGATTATCGTAGGCAATAAAGTAGCCCAGGTTGTCTTGCACGTATTTAACGGTGTCGGCGTCTTCTTCATTGAGGGCTTTGATATCTTCGGGTGTCATACCCTGTCTGGTGACAAACTGCACCAGTTGGTCGCTTAGGTATTTGTAGAAGATAAAGCCGAGTATGTAATCTTTGTATTCATTGGCTTCAATTTTAGAACGCATCTGGTTGGCGGATTCCCAGATTTTTGCCGCAAGCTGTTGTTTATTCACAATGAGTCCTGTTAAAAGCAATTCTTTTTCGAAACGGGCTATTTTAGGGTTTTGATTGTACGTTTGATAAGAGCTCCTTGCTAGCGGCAAGGCTTTACGAGCTTGGGTCAATGAGGAGTCTACAGTCTCGATTCCTACCAAGACAGCCATCTTCAGCTGCGACAGCTTCGATGTTGCTTCCAACAACGCGAGTATTTATCCATCGCGGTGGGATGTTTGGGGATACTGGAGCAGTAGTTACAGTGAATTTTGACGCCTTCAGATACCGAATTGAGTTGGTTGGGAAGTAACTTACTGAGTTTGGTCTAAATCACATTTAACTGAATTTCTTGCTGCCCCCCTGAACCGGCAGTGACGTAATTCAGATTAATCCGATAAGATACAGATATCTCATTTTTTAATCGCCCTACACACGGAGTATGTGATGGTTCAGGATTCCTCTGCATTAGCCTCTTTCTTTCGTTCTCATATCGCAAAAAACAATCAATACAACCCAAACTGGGGCAAGCACTATCGCCAACTCGTAGAACAGATCCAAGCCGAAAAACCCAACTTCTCTGCGGAGACGATTCGGGACATTTGGTACGAACGCAGCAATGGCATCTCCAGCCTCAAGCAGGGTGGTATGTCCCAGTTTGAATTCGAAACGGCGGAAAAACAACTGCTCGCTCTCACCCGCCAAATGGCAGAGGAGTGTACGCAGGATAATTACGACCGGGTAATTGAGCGCCTTAAAAAATTGAAAACAGATGGGATATTATACAAGGAGTACAGGGCTCTCTGTCACCGCGCCTTTGCCGCGCTCTACCCATCGAAAATCACCAACGTCGTGAATGTCAGCAACTTTTTCAGCTGTTACAACTACTGCAATAACCATTTCCAGCTCGATCTTTCTAAGAATCAGGAGTGGTTCGCTTGCAACCTTGATCTCAAGAAAGCGTTGCACCGCGCACTGGGCGATGATGTCGATCCAATTGAACTGAATATGTCCCTCTGGCATCTCTACACGCAGGTGATTCAGAAGAAAAACGATATTACGTTAATCGGCAATGAGACTTCCTTACCGGAGGATGAGCAAGACGGGGAGGTTACCACCCCGCAATTGCCAAAAAATACTATCCTCTATGGTCCTCCAGGGACCGGTAAAACTTACCGTACCATCGACCTGGCCGTACGCGCCTGCGAACCGATAGCCTACTCGCTGCAGGAAGGAAAAGAGGAAAACGAAAAACGCCGCGAGCTGAAAAAGATTTATGACAGCTTGATTGCTGAAAAGCGGGTACGCTTTATTACCTTCCATCAGAGTTTTGGCTATGAAGAGTTTATCGAAGGGTTAAGAGCAGAGACCACAGACGACGGCAATGTACGCTACGAAATTAAAGCGGGCATTTTTAAGCAAATCTGTGAAGATGCGGCCTTTGGTCACGCAGGGGTTCAGCAGGACCTTGATGACGCACTTGTCCGTCTGCAGGAACGTTTAGCTGAGAGTGGAAGCATTACCCTTGAAACGTTGCAGGGTAAGGCTTTCGAGCTGGTTTACAAAACTCAGACCAACTTTGGTATCTTCCCGTCGCAATCGAAAAAAGAGGATTTGGGGCAGGGTTACAACGCTTACCTCAAAGATATCCGTCGGGTTTACCAAGACCCGCGGGCAAAAGTCCACAACCCGTCCTATGTTCGTAGTATCCTTAATTACCTGATTAAACAGGAAGGCTTGCCTTCCAACTCACAAGAATCTGTACCTGAAAAACGGCAAAACTACGTCCTGATTATTGATGAGATTAACCGTGGCAATATCTCCAAAATCTTCGGCGAACTGATCACCCTGATAGAGACCTCTAAACGTGCCGGAGAACCGGAGGCACTTAGCGTGATCCTTCCTTATTCTTCCACCCCATTCAGCGTGCCGGGTAATCTCTATTTAATTGGCACCATGAATACCGCCGACCGTTCGCTCACTGCATTGGATACCGCATTACGTCGCAGATTTGAATTTGAAGCTATGCTGCCGGATATCAATGTCTTGAAAGATACGGTTATCAAAGGGATTGATTTGCCACGCCTTCTGCAGACTTTGAATGACCGCATTCAGGTGCTGTACGACAGAGAACATACATTGGGTCATGCCTTTTTCATCCCAATTGTTCAGGTAAAAGAGGACGAAGAGCTGGCATTTGAAAGGCTCAAGCGGATCATGCGAAACAAGGTGCTGCCACTGTTGGAGGAGTACTTCTACAACGACTGGCAAAAAATTCGTATGGTGCTGGGCGACAATCAGAAAAGCGAAAACCCGCACCTACAGTTCGTGCGTGAGGTGAAAGACCAGAAACAGTTTGCCGATCTTTTTGGCAATAGCGGAACTGACGATCTGCATGATATGGGGGCCAGTTTCCATCTGGCTCTAGAGGAGGACAAGGTCTGGGATAATCCGCTAGCCTGGCAACAAATTTATGCGCCACATAACAGTAACCCTGGGAGCAGGGAATGACGTCCCGTCGACACTTTACCGTCTTCGAATACGGACACCTGGTTGACGAGAAAGATAGGGGCCGCATAAATAATGCCGTCGTTCTGCCCACGAAGCTGTTTGAGTGGCTTGAGCAACGTTGCCTGAAAGATGACGCGGATAACACACATCGTCTGCTAACCCTGCGCAGTCGGGGTAGTGTAAAAACGCTTCAAGTAAAAAATTATGCTGGTGTTATTTCTCTTCCGGGTAATGCGTTTATTGAAGTATTGCCAAAAACGGGACGGCGTGAAGACAACATTGATATTGCACGTCAGCAGCTTTTGATGATGCTACGCACGCTAAAATCTTTTCGCCATATTGCCACTTCAGCATCCAGAGTCCGAACCTCGAAGATGCCGCTGATGGATGTATTTATTCAGCAGTTTATCGATAGCGTACAGCAAATTGTGCGCCAGGGTCTAAAGCGTGACTATTTACGCCAGCAGGACAATCTGCCGTGGATGAAAGGGAAGTTAAGGGTCTCCGCTCAATTAAGCAAAAACTGCGTGCGTCGGGATCGCTTTCAGGTGGAGTTTGACGATTACAGCGCCGAACGTCCGGAAAACCGGATACTGAAAACAGCCATCGATAAGATCCGCCGTCAGATCAGCAACCCGCAGCTACTACTACAAGTCAACTCTTTGCAGGTGCACTTTGACGATATTGCGCCTGTTGGTGATGTTTGCATGGCCTTCGACCAGGTACGTCTCGACCGGCATATGTGTCACTATGAACTTGCCTTGGCGTGGGCGCGGCTGATTTTGATGGGGCAGTCGCCCCACTGCATGCAGGGCGACGCCAACGCAATTTCACTGCTTTTCCCAATGGAAGCTGTGTTTGAATCTTTTGTGACTGCATGGATGCGTCATCGTTATAACGATAACTGGCATGTGAAGGCACAGGTAGATTCACATACCTTGGTTCGTCTCAATGGCAAAGGAGTATTTAAGCTTAGACCCGATATCCATCTACGACCTCGTGGGGAGAATGGGGACCAGGCGATGATTTGTGATGTTAAATGGAAAATGGTGGAGAGCGGAAAGGCGACACTCGAACAGTCGCAGGCTGACCTTTACCAGATGCTGGCCTACGGTGTGAACTATCAGGAGGGAATAGGGGATATGCTGCTGATTTATCCTTCGCATGAGGGTTTTAGTCAGCCATTACCTCATCCCTATGAATTCAGCCATCAAAAGGAAAACCCACTGCGTTTATGGGTTGTGCCATTTTTCATTGGTGACAGTTTGCAAAGTTCTGATCTGCGTTTCCCTGATGGGAAAATATTGATTTAAAACCGTGTTATTCTCTTTCGTACAACTAGCCATAACGGTGTTGTACTGATATGGCTCGGTACCTACTTGCACTGTCTGATTTTTGTACGGATTTTCGTTTGTGGGTACAAATTCGGGTACAAGCTCTAAGTGTTAATAATAAATCATATTGAAATCAGTTTGTTGATTGGTATATGCGAATCCCCGGCCGGCCATTAGTATGTAAAGAGACCTCAACTGAGGTCTTTTTTTATGTCTAAAATCCAGTCCCCGCAAGGCTTTCCCTCTCCTTTCTCTCATAGGTCGGCTATCCCATTACCTCGGGAGTACTAAAGTCATTAACTTTTTTTTCAGAAAATCAGGATTATTTGTTTACAGCTGTTGGGCTGTTCTATATTGGCTAACCTATCTCTTTCTATGAGTTAGGATTGGAGTCAGTTCTATACCGGTTTTTATTCAAAATGATCTTGTTCTGATGGCACTTATATTAAGTTTCCGCAATAACAGGTATTGCTGTGTTTTTAGTCATGATGAAACCATTTAAATTAGTGCTATCTTATGATTAATCAATAAGCTAATAAGTGGGTGGGAAATGTTGATTCCGCGACAGGAGTTAAATGTGTGTTTGAATAAGATTGACTTATTTCAGGTTGAACATGCTAAAGCAAGGTCGAACGTTGGGCTATATTTGACCTCCATTTTACTGCTTTCTGGAGTGATGTTCTATTCAGTTAATTTGTATGCGGCACAACCCCTTTCCCAGAAATATTTATTGACTCAACCCGGTGATGTTATTCAAATCAAACTCAGTGAGTTGAATCCAACCCAAATCTCGGTAGGTAAACTCCAGATTGCGGGTGATCTGGCTGACTATGCCAGGGATTCTAAAAACCTTTTCAATGAGTTATGTAAAGTGCAAGGGGCCGGGAAATTAGCTGAAAATAGCGCGTTATCGACCCCGAAAGACCCCTCTTCATATACCTGTAAACTGACTATTGGCACTAAAAAAGCGGATATGAACACGGTTGATATTGGCCCCATGGGAAGGCTTTATCTGACTGATGGTCATCATGCGTTTAACAGTTTTTGGGATGTCCCTGGTGGTGGCGGTGATGTGATTTTAAGTGTTCGGGTCGGGCAGGACGTGAGTCGTGATAGCAACGGAGTTGCACTGACTCAAGCGCAGTTCGAACAAAAGATGGCTGAACTTAAACATTTCCTTCCTATTGATGCAGAAGGGAAATCAATTACTTTCTCTCAATTACCCCAAACTTTGGGTATGAGTGCTTTTCAGGACGATCCGTATCGTTCAATGCTCTATTATTTACGCGGTATATCTTACGACAAGTCAGATAAAAATCTTAATCCTGAAACAGGCAAACCTTATCCAGAAGTCCCTTTTCTAGAGTTTTATTGGGGACAACTCTTACGTAGCAAAATGGATTTAAAACTCTATAACCTGCATCAGCAGGATGACTATATCAAGGCGCTGAAAGATGCAGCAGCACTGATGACAAATATGCCTAATAAACAACTGATTGAAAACTCAGGCCAAACGGCAGCAGCTTTAGGTCAGATGAATAGTATTGATGAAAAGCGTTTAAATAAACTGGCGAAACCGGGTTCTAAATTAGCTAAGGCGCTTGAATATCATGCCAGTCAGCGACTCAATATTAAGTAGTATAGTTAATGGATTGGAAGTGAGATGAGCGGCTCCCCCTATGGCAAGTGGCTCTTGCTCTGTGGGTGGAGCCGTGAGTTATGGATAGATTTCCCCGATGAGGCCCTGGTGAGGCGATATCAGCATTTGCAGACAAAGCAGGAAAAAATGATTACCACTACAAAGTGTGTTGGTATTTTTTAGCTCTGTCACAATAACTATAAACACTTTGCTGGATGGCGGGAACGGGTGAAAACCACTCTTGTAACACTTTAAGGAAAATGATATTACAAGCAGTTGTGATCAATTAATTTAATGGCAATTTGCATTATTAAAATAGGAAGGCATGTTCCGCAAATGAAGATAAACGTTACAGATACACCAAACCCACAGGACGAAGAGTATGTTATTAATGGCCTCTGGGCTCACAATAATAAAACTCAAAAGGTAGATATTCATCCGCTGTTCTTAACTGTGACCGATGATAACGGTAAAATTGTTGCGGGCCTGGTTGCCAGAACGTGGTGGGGGGGGCTTGAAATTCAGTATCTTTGGGTCAGTGACGAAAAACGTAAAAGTGGTTATGGTCGCCAGCTAATGGAAACAGCCGAAAAAGAAGCCTTGCAGCGTGAATGTCACATGGCTTATGTCGATACTTTCGATTTTCAGGCCAAAGGCTTTTATGAGAAATTAGGCTATCGTGTATATGGCAATTTAGGCGGGTATGCTAAAAAGCATACACGACACTATCTGGCAAAAGAAATTTAACCCATTCTTCATCGGCGAGGTCGCCATGGATTTGCCCGATAAAAATAATGAAACTTATTTCAAGGGCCTTATTGCCATGATGGAGCACTTAAGTGAACCA
>NZ_JBLWEX010000310.1:0-49625 GCF_048323875.1 Yersinia sp. LJYL362 | reverse complement strand
GATGCTAAGAAAGTGACATACCGTATTAATTTTAAACGCATTATTATGCGTAAATTGATTATGGGTGTAGCTGATGGTGAAGTGCTGGTAGATGGCAAAGTGATTTATACCGCCACCGACTTAAAAGTAGGCCTGTTTAAAGACACCAACGCTTTCTAAGGCGAATAAGTCAATGCATTGTAAAATAAGGCGAATGTTATTATTCATATCGCCTTATTGTTTTTACGTGATACACATCGTGATACATAAGCATTTTCATGACACGTCAATAAGCATCCGTGCCTACCATCATTCCATTTTGCCTGGCAGATATTCCCTGATAAATCACCAGTATTTATGTTGTAGCTTATTCAGTTTATGATGCCTGTAAGATTTTGTTTCGATGAGCGAAGAAACGTTAATTTGAATAATAAATAGTGCTAGCCTCTAGTGGATATGAATATCATGTTCTAAAGGAATAACTGTGTTCACCAGAAGCATCTGCCCGCCATCGCACGTCAGCCATGAACTTAAATTGACTCACTATATTGATTAATATATGAGCATCACATGCTTGTGACTCATGACATCCACCTGAATTTCCAGTAAATCGTTTTATTTCTGGTTTGGTTTTTGTCCAGAATTACCGCAGTAATTCAGACCAAGTATAATTATGTTATTTTATAACAAGGAACGATACGGTAAATGATCAAAAATAAGCATGGAGCGTTGCCTGATTCTAACCACAGATCAAGACCTCACATGATTTTTGTGTGGATTATGTTTTCGGTAAGTCTTCTGCCCATTATCTTAGTGATACTTCAATCACCCGCATTGTTTGGCCCTCTAATTAATACCTTCCCGTCAATAAAATCATTTAGCGACCGGTATTTATCCAAAGTGGAGCCTGTTGGAGAGATGCGTGTCTTGTCAAAATTCCCTGAGCAATGGGATGGCCCCTGGTATGCCGTTGATAAAAACTATGGCAAATTTGACAAGTGGTTCAACGATAACATGGGGTTTAGAGATTTATTTATCAGATCCAAAAATGAATTGGACTATAGGCTTTTTGGCTCATCAACAAGAGTCTATTATGGTGCTGATAACTATATTTATGGAAGAACTCTCATTGATAATGAATTACCATCTATCGAAAGGGAAATGGATTCGCCAGAAAGCAGAAATTCCATAATAAACGGAATGGCGAAATTCTCAGAAGACCTTAAAAAGCAGGGGGTTACAACATACTTTGTTACTCCTATGCAAAAAGAATATTTTATTAAAGATAGACTCCCATTTTTTGCCCCCCGCATTCCACAAGATAGTAATTTCATGCATTTTTATAGTGCAATGAAAGATGACTCCAGACTGAACATTATCGACGTTGAGAAGCTGATTAAGTCGGTTCCGGACGAATACAGGACGTTTTATACGCAAGATTTCCATTGGACTAATATATCCGCTTACTATGTATCTCGTGACATAGTGAACCAAATTGCAGAAAAAGAGGGTTCCAAATTACTTTGGGATCATAAGTTAGAAGTTGAATATGCTCCGTTCCTGGGTTCTGATTCACGATTTTCATCTCGACTCATTGCCAATGAATATGTGATGGAACCAAACGTCAAGCAAACATGGCAGCCTATCCATAAAATCAATCAATTTGACGCTTCCAAAACAGGTCTTGAGTTTGATACTGATTCTGTGCTGGATAAGGGGCTGTTACCTGAAACATGTATGTTTGGGAATAGCTTTAGCGACGGAATGTTGGTGGTTGGATTGACAGATTTCTTTAGCAAATTTACTAAGTTAGATAGAAGTCTTCCGTTGTCGGATATTCCAAAGTTAATAGACGGAAAATGCAAATATCTTATTGTCCAAATTTTGGACATACAGCGTATGCATTGGTTGTATTTTAAGAGCCAATATAGGAAGGAAATTTAAAAAATGGTTTTCTCATCACCGGCATTCTTATTTATTTTCTTTCCATTGTTTCTTGCCCTTTATTTTTTACTGCCAATAGCACTACGCAATTGGTTCATTTTAATCGCAAGTGTATTCTTCTATCTGCTTGGCGTTGGCTCTTTGGTCGCTGTTGCGGGAATTCTTCTTTTGCTCAACTGGTTGGCTGCATTGAGAATAGGAGCCATTTACAGGAATGGAGGCAACTCGTCAGCAAAACATGTGCTGATATTTACAATAATAGCAAACATTGCCCCTCTTGTTTTTTATAAATATCTTTCTTTTTTGGCAAGTATTATAAATGATTTGCTTGGTTTGAACTATACCACGCAAATAAAAGACCTTCACCTAGTGCTGCCATTGGGCATTTCATTCTATGTATTCCATTTCATTTCATATATAACTGATGTTTACCATAAAAAAATAACTCCAGAAAAAGATTTGAAAAAATTTGCTATTTACATTGCTTTATTCCCTCATTTAATTGCAGGGCCATTGGTAAGATACTCTGAGATAAAACAGCAGCTTGGAATAAAACATCGAAGATTAATTAAAAGTGATGTTTTTTGGGGTATGGTGATTTTCTCTATCGGTCTCGCGAAAAAAACACTAATAGCAGACCCACTAGGTGTCGTTGTTGATGCCGCGCACAGTCCTGGCTCTATCGTCACAACCTATTCAGCATGGCTTAGTTCGATATGTTACTCTTTCCAAATATACTTTGATTTTTCAGGGTATACAGATATGGCAATCGGCATGGCCCGAATGATCGGATTTAGATTTCCTCGCAACTTTAATCGACCATATGTCGCACACACTATAACTGAGTTCTGGAAGCGATGGCATATGACCCTATCGCGATGGTTGCGTGATTATATATACATACCACTAGGGGGTAATAGAAGCACTACGTTCAAGACGTATCGCAATTTATTTATTGTATTCTTTGTTTGTGGTTTATGGCATGGAGCCGCATATACATATCTTGTATGGGGTATAGGCCACGGACTATTGATGATTCTTGAGCGAATGGGAATAATGAAGCTCGATAAGTTAAAGCTAGGAAGCATTCCTGTATTAGTTTTAACAACATTGCTTTGGGTGCCATTCCGCAGTGTTGACATGACAGAAACCAAAACATTTTTGATGGCCATGTTCAATATTGGCGATAATGTTAAGGTATGGACAGAGTCTAATCTGGGCTTAGCAGATCCGAAGGTAATATTTATACTGATACTTGCTCTTTCCATTTGCTTATTGAAAGATAGAGTGTTTTATAAATTAAGAAATACATTATTCAAGCACCCTATCATTATAGGAGCATACAGCTTGGTTGTGTACTTCCTATCTTGCATATCCGTAGTAGAGCACGGATTTAATCCATTTATATATTTCCAATTCTAATTGGAATGAATATATAACTAGATGACACAATAAGCATCCCTAACGCTGGTCAGTAAATGTATAAAACTGGCAGCGACGGGATGCTTAGCGTGAAGTATTTAAATGTTATTCGCTACATATTTTGTAGCTCCTGTTCCAGTGTCAGAAACTGATGCCGAAGTTGTTATCCCGCTACCAATGTTTCCAGTAACTACGTAGTTATCACAAGCCCCAGCAATGTTTACCAAGCGTGCAAATGATGATGCACCAGACCTGGTTGCTTTAGCTCCTGTTACACTGAATGCATTACACGCAGAAATGTTAATTGCACTAATCGAAGCTCCACCTGACAAATCATGGAAAACCGCATTCGATATGTTGAATCCCTTTACTCCTGTAAAACTAAAAACAGAAGTAGCATTACCAGCCCAAGGGCTATCAATAATTATCCCCCTAACCTGAGCGCTATTATCAGCCAGAACCTCAAATGAGTTTGCCGCATTAGCCCCTCTGAAATAGGTGTTAACAAAATGGATATTATCAATATATGACCCAGTACCCGTGGCCCATATCTTAACAAACTTGTTCGCAAATCCATCAAATTGGCACCCTGGTGCAACCCATATATCGCTAACCGCACCACCATTAGAGCAGTAAATGCTAAGTTGTGTCCCAGATGGTGTTTTGTAATACGCTGTTTTATCGAATGTTATTCCAGCGACAGCACCCAAGTTAACAGTTGATTCAATAAACACAGCTGAACCTGTACCTTCTGGCACAAATTGACAGCTCGTAAAATCAATATCACCACAGAATAAAGTGGCCGACGTGCCCACTATTCTAATTCCCAAGCCGTTGGCTACAGTTGCGCTACCTTTCCATGTTGCGCATCCAACAAATGACAATAGCCGAGCGTTAACCAAATAGATTCCTGCATTTGTAAACCCTTCAGTCACTAAGTTCTCAATGCGGTTTTTTGCCAGTCCATTGATATTTACATTGCTAGTGCCGATTTGCACGCCATAGTTAACAGAATTTGTTGCGTTATTGGTGACGGTTAGCCCAGCCCCACTAATAGAGAATGACAGAATATTGTTAACTGCATCACAAGAGAAGTAGACGGCTACAGAACCGGAGAATGAACTGCTGCAGTTAAATCTTGAACCAGTAATATTAAAACCACCTGTTTTAAATGTCACCGGAGTATAAGTGCTTAATCCAAATGTAACTGTCTTCTCTATTAAGTACACATCCATTAAGTTGATAACAGCCGGAACTATAGTTGAAGTAGCGCATTTATAAGCATTCATTAATGCATCAGAACTTCCTACAGTAGAGCTGGCACCCCACCACTCCGGATAAACTTCTTTTATGCCAAGAACGATCCCAGCACCATAAAAAATTCTATGTACTGGCGCTTTAAATGTTCCCGAGAATGTGGCGGTAAAACCGGTGTTTACCGTAATGCTTCCACTTCTAAGCGTGACATCACTAGCAATGGTACAGGTTGAATTGATGACAATATTTCCATCTATCAACATGTGCCCACTCAGATTGACCCCAGGCGCAATAAGATATGTCCCTGGAGGTACTAGCACCGTTCGGCCTGATGTACATGCAAGGACAAATGCCGCCGTATCAATCGCTACCCCATCACCTATCGCCCCAAAATCTTTTACACTTAATGTTTCCTCGTTCTTATCATGCTGTGTGCGCCCAACCGAAGAAGTGAGTGTTGATTTCACACCAACAAGAGCATCACCCAAGCCGCTTGATGTGCTCATCAGTTGAGTTCTAAGTGCAGCGTCACCAACACCAACCCAGGCACCAGTACTAATGCCGCCAGTTGTTGCAGGCGTTGAACCAACAGGAACAACCTTAGGAAATGACCCATCCCAGCGATAATATTCACCATTACTTTTCCAACGCAGTACTTGGCTGGAATTATCTAGCGTAGCCCCGTCCTCAAACGAATCCATAGTAATAAAGCCAAATGCTTTAATGGCCCTTTCAATTATGTCCCTCATCCCCTCAATAGTTAGATGATCTCGTCCAAGTCGATCTGTGTATTTAAGTAAAAATGAGGTAACGAATTCGTCTATCTTTCCGGCGTTAAACTTTAAATCAACAGCAGCTTCGCTCGGCACAGGATTTTGCGTAGGTGTAGTAGTCATATTTTTTCCATAAAAAAACCCAGCACATTGGCTGGGTCTTATTGGTTAATGATGTTAATTATGAGATTACATAGTCATGTATCTTGTCGCTATACTCTGCTAGCGTTAAAGATGTCGTTCCGTCTGTATTTGGAGTTTTATCTGTTATCGTCCATTTTGTTAATTCAATTTCAGACTCAGCAGCAATAAAAAATCTCGAAGCTGATTGTGTTTCATGTCCATCCCATATATTCAAACTTATTTCTGGAATTTCAGCGGTAAACCCAAAGTCGGTATCCTCTCTTTTATACGCAAGATACTTTCCTGTTGGGTATCCCATGCTATTTGTTATTACGACGAATAATGGACTTGAAGAAAATTCTATTCTTTCATTGGTGTCAAAATCATTACCTTCGCGCTGTACGATATAACCTTGCTGGTGAAGCTCATCGTACATATCAGGAACCTGAACCATATCCCCAAGATTTACCCACTCGCCGTCAGACATCACAGTTGCTGTCATCGACATCCTTGAGTAGATTAACCGCCTCGCCTCCTTATTGGCCCTGTCTAAAGCCTGAAACCTATTCCTGACATACAATATATCAATCTGCTTCCCTTTAACTGGGGTTCCTTCCGTGACAACACCATTCACTATCTTCATACGGACAAAATCTTGTTTATTCGTTGTCGGGTTCCGATACTTAACAACAACACCGTCATAAGTCCCTGGTAGGGATATATCATAACTAAGCGAATAGTTATCTGGCTTCATGTTCGATGTGGTGAACACTGTCGCCGGGTAAATCTTTTTCTCATCCCGGGTAAACGAGAGAACTCCGCTATTTCCATAGGCCGTCACCGTAGCTGCATCGCAAATTATTTTTATGCGCTCACCAAGCGATGCATCCTCATCATCAAAAGTGAAGTCAAAATAACCCAACCTTGGATCTGATAGAGAATCAGATATCTCATACAGCCCATCAATATCAATTGATGATGGGTCCTGACTGCCTACGACTATCCAGTTATGAAGAACTATGTCAGCAAAGCTGCGACTCGCAGACTCTACATAATTAATAGTTTTTGTGGTTCGGTTATAAGAGATAACGTGACGATAGATCATCGCATTGAATTTTAGCTGCCTGGATTGGGTGGCGTTTTTTGTACCCCGTATTTTGATTGTTATGATGGTATCTTCTGGATAGACAACGTTATTTCTGATGTTTATCCCTTGGATTGATTCAACTATTAATCTATTTGAATCTGAGCTGTTATCTGGTCTCTGAAACTTAATTGCGTACCGACCAACACCGGCAGCAGGAGTGATTTTAACCGTCTTGTATATGCTATCGCTCTTGCCTGTTGAATTTGATAGTGTTGATTGCATGGCACCTTCAGTGCCAGGGATTTGCACATTATCATCATCGACCTTAACCCAATTTATATTTACGTTGGCTGAGGAATCATTACCAAGGTCAGCTTTTAAGTTAACCCAAAGCTGTGATGAGGCTATTGGCGAATACATCGGCCCAACAATCAGCGCTTCATTATCATTTATTGTGAAAAGTGTTGTATTAACCACTGTTGTCGCAGGTAACTGATCATAATCAGAACCACCCAACCCAGAAAATGTGAAAACATAGTAGTAAATTGGAGATATGACAGCCCCATTATTAGTTGTCTGCGCCCCGGTAAGGTTGGCGCTTAATGTCACGTTTCTGGTTGTGCTTCCTGATGCCGTGGGATAAGTTACGTTCAAAATCACGGTTACAGCATGCGGCTTATCTAAGTCATAGAAGTAATCAAAATCGCTATTCTTGACGATCTTAACTACAGCTTCATTTCCTGCAATACTCCCTGAAACGATTGTATTGGTTGTTGCCGTCTCGGCTGGGAAGTCTGAAGACTCATTGGCCCCTGGTATCTCCTGTCCATCAACATCATCAAAGAGTATTGGCTCTATGATTTGTGGGATTGTTTCACCTGGTTGGTAAATTTGGTAAGACGAACCCGGCATTGAGCCAATATTGGATTCTGAGTACCTGATAGATGAAACTGTGTATTTACCCAGACCGAAATTCATCCATTGCGTCACATACTGGTCATTACTAATGTATTCAGTAAGCCCAGTTTGAATAAGGTCAGGGAATGATCTGATTAATCCAAAACTATCCGGTCTCGCTTCGCCGTTCCTTGCTGTATTAGTTTGGGCCTTAATGCTGTTATTCGTTGAGGTTTTTGAATTAACATCAGCAGCAAATGAAGCCGATGGGGTTTTAATTAAAAACCCAAGTATTTTCTTGGTAAACTTTATCGGGTTAAAGTGTTCCAGAGGGTTTAGTAGCGTTTTAAAAAGCCCTCCTTTTGGTTGGTCTATGATGGTTAATACGTCGTGCTCATCAAGCTGATATGAAATATCAAAATTATCATCGATAATCACGCCGTTCAATAAAACGGAGGCATCATGGAATAGGTTTACTTTATCAATCACTGACTGAATGCTATCACCAGAATTCGCAGATATATTTTTGTTAGGCACGCCAGGTATTGCCGTAATTTTAACTTTCGGCATATTGATAAAACTCCAATTTAGTATAAACCCGCTCAAAGACCGTCAACCTATCAAATCGTGTAGCACTGAACTCGCCGCGACTATGAAGCACCCTAT
Organism: Yersinia sp. LJYL362; assembly: GCF_048323875.1. Lineage (NCBI taxonomy): Bacteria > Pseudomonadati > Pseudomonadota > Gammaproteobacteria > Enterobacterales > Yersiniaceae > Yersinia > Yersinia sp. LJYL362. Next base: position 41,477 of record NZ_JBLWEX010000310.1, on the reverse strand, counting down.
TACCGATAAGAATGCCGACGTGAACCGGCTGGTTACCGTAATAGGCAACAACCATCCCACTATCTACCGCTGAGTTTGCAAGCCCCCATCGCTTAATGACAATTGAGAAGCACTGACCAAATTCAGAATTATTTAGATAGTCATCAATAATAGGGATATCTATATTCATAACGTGCTTGTAATAAAGAACGACCAAACCCCAGCAATCACATTCCTCAAACGTGTAGGCACGGTTAACCCACGGAACGCCAATCATCCGTTTAATAAAGTCTGATTTATTCACGTTACTCTCGTTAGCCGATAAGAAAGGTCGAGTGATTAGATGTTAATTAGCCCAGGGAAATCAGTTGTGTTGTAAAGCTTGCCGACATTGTTAACCATCGGATTTTTAAGCGCGATGGTCGCCGTTACATCATTTTCATCCATGGATATATCTTTAACAAACAGTGACCAGGTACTAACTGCCACTGTCATGTCGATAGAATCCCATTTTTGATATACAGCCGTAATAGGGATCATCCGTTGCGGCCCCGTCCAACCCTTAAGACCCTGCTTTATGTCTTGAGCCACACGACTCAGCTTTACTGCACACTGGATGATGGGAATGTCACTTTGTTCGCTTTCAGATACTTCCATCCGGCAGGGGGAATAGACTTCCCCACCGAGCGTTTTTTGAAACACCTGATCAGCAACGAGGCGAACCTGTTCGAATACCGGATGTGTAAACTTAAGCGTTATATACATCACCCGGTTAGGTCGATGAGAAAGGTACTCTCTTAGTCCTGGCATTATTCGCTCCGGGGTAATGTTTCTGTAACGATGACATCCAGCCAGCTCCCCCATGGGGCTGGAAGCTCGATAATTATGTCGTCAAGGTCATCATCAGCACTGATTATCTGCTTGGCCACTACATTCCCGGTCCACGTAAAAATACTTCCGCTCTGGTTAAACTGTGGGTAGCTAGTGAAGTGCAATACTTGCTCTTCAACCCCTGACTCACCAGTGCCGGTGGAAACTTTTATCCGAAACCAGCAATTACAGTTATCAAGGTAATTAGGGCTTCTTAGCCACTGGTAAAAAGCCCTATGCTGAGCAGCAGTGCAGATAAACGTAACCGAAAACGACGCTTTTAAATCATCGGTCAATTTCTGGAAGATTGGCGCGCCAACCGTGGGCTGGTCTGTCCTAAACCCTGTATCTTTAGTTATGTTCTTACCAGATTTTTGCGCCAGAGGAAGCCAGTCAGGATATTCTACAATCATCCGTTAGCCCTCCTTGACGCCGTGGTGTTTCTGGTGATTGATTGGGACATTGGGCCGCCTTCTTCAAGGTCAGAAATGAACGCGGTAACGGTGAGATTGTTCCCGCTCATTGATGACTGGGCATCGAATGATTTTCTACCTGTTGATTGGTCGATAAACTGAATGGAAACGTTAGGAGCAGAACCGCTACCCTGCATATCCTTATTGCTGATTACCTTGCCATTATCACCGGGGATCATGTACTGCTTACCGGTACCCGCCTGGTAAATCTCAGGCATACCTCCCTCACCGACTTGATACATGCTGCCAGCGCTAACAGGTCCTCCATTCTTACGTTTACCGGATAAACTTCCACTCAACGCCATTGCTGCTACAACGGCACCGATACCGATAGCGGCGGCCCCACCAAACGATCCTATGGAAGCAACGATAGCAGCGGGAGTCCATGCTGTGGTTGTTGCTGCCGCTGAAGATACACTCGCTGCCGTGGTTGTCGCGGTTCCCGCTACGGCTGCTGCGGTTGTCGTGGCTGTGGCTGCGACTTGAGCTGTAGAGCCAGTAATTGCAGACTTAACCCACTCAACGCCCATCTGAACAAAACCATTAATCAGGCTATTAAGGGCATTGCTGGCAAGAGAACGCATCGCCTCCTCTGCCGTCATGCTTTGGGTAATGATGCCAGTGAACGCATTTGAAGCATTGCCGGCCAGCGAATCAAATGCTGCCGCGAGAGATTCATTACCCACGCTTTGATTGCGGAATATCTCCCACTGAGCGGCTACCCTTGCCTGCTCATATTGAGTATTAGCAGCATTCATTAATGCCAATCCTTGCTGTTCAGTTATCACCTTTTGCTGGGTGAATTGCTGAATGAGGGCCAATTTACGAGCATTTTCATTTGCCAGTGCCTGAACCGGATCAACTTGTGCTGCCATTTCTTGCTGTGGCGTTACGGCTTTATTCGCTGATGCTTCTGCTATCGATTTTGAATAATCGGCGGCGATTTGCATTCTGCGTTGCTGTGACTGTTCGAAAGATATATCACCTGCCGCGAGCTGTCGGTCTAACTGTGATAAATCCAACTTACGTTGCTGCTCGGCCTTGGCAACACTATCAGCATCGATCGCAGCCTTTTTATCGGCCATGCGTTGTTGAATATCAAATATCTGACCGGCTTGTTGTGTGGCCTGCTGGATCTGCTGCTGAGACGCGCCTGAACCTAAGTCCTGAACAGCAGCAAGTTGCGCGGCTTCACGATTGAGTCCTTTTGTCTTTAATTCAGCAACGGCCATTTCATTGCTTAAATCCTGCAATGACTTAACCCGGCGTTTCTCTGCTGCTTCGGCGGCTGTTTCTTCCTTTGTGGCAGCAGCCGTTTCCTTTTTCAGCGCAGCCTGTGCAGCTTGTTTATCATAGGCAACTCCAGCCTGTTCGCGGCCAATTCTGATAGTATTATCATCAGCATTAATGGCTCGAAGTTCTTGCTCTGTTTTGAGTTGGGCGCGCTTACGCAGGTCTGTCTCTGCAAGCAATTCATTTTGCTGATACAGGTCATCTAAAACCTTCTGAGCTTTTGGGTCTCGTTGAATAGATAAGCTAGTTGAGTTAAACCTCTCTTTGGCCCCGCTTGCGATATTGATTGCTTGGCCTAACTTATTCATCATTCCAGCGACAACACCCGCTTCCTGTCCATCTCTCTTTAAGAGATCAATGCCTTGAAGCAAGGTTCCGTTTAATGTTGCATGCCCAATATTTACAGCGCTTTGTGTTTTATCTACTCTATTTTGTGCAATTGAAAGTTCATTAGCTGCAATAGCAAGCCTGTCTTGAGCACTAGTTAACGCCTCTGCCGCTTGTCGCCCCGTTGTCGTATTTAACCCGTAATCTTTTATTACTTTAGTGTAATTACTGACGCTATAAGCAGCGTTGTCATAGGCTTCTTGGGCCTCTGCCAATGATTTATTTAATATTGGCATTGATGAATTGAGTTTTGCTATTTCAGCACCAAGCTGAACGTTACTCATCTCTTTCATTTTTCCGACTAAAGCAGATACTCCGTCAGCAAGTTCATTAGCCTCTTTCTTGGCTTCCTGTGCTTTTTGGTAGAAATAGAATATTGCCCCGGCCGCTAATGTAGCCGCTCCGACAGGACCACCGACTAACGACAAAGCACCACGCAACAAGCCACCAGATATAGATGCCGCAGAAGCTGCTGCTGCCGCTTGTTTTTGAGCCAAGACATTAGCAGCAAGCGCCCGATTATAGTTACCAGTAGCAGTTGCCGCCTCAAGGCGAGCGGCCGATAACCTTACTTCTGCTGCTGTCGAGTTTACAGCATTGAATGCACTCGCCTTTTGCATCTGCGCGAGTGTTATCTCCTCAATTGCCCTGACTTTCGCTGACTGAGCCGCAATAAGGTTAGCTGCTGACTGATTAGCTGCGGCCTGTGCTGCAAGATTGTCAGCCAAAGCAGCTTGACGCGCTGAAGATGCTTTTTGAACCTGGGCTGCTGATGCTAATGTGAGTGCGGCAACGTAGCGAGAACCGATTATTGCTGCAACAACACCAATAACAGTAGCGATAGAATCAAGGTTTTCACTGAGTGAAATAACTGATGAATTAAATACATTTAATGTTGTATTGACTGAAGATGATTCACCAACAAATTTAGTAATGTTATTAGAAGCAACTGTAAATGCCTGACCCATAGTGAGAACGGTATTTCCGAACTCCTTGGCGATTGCATCGCTTTGTTTCAGCAACCCATTAACAACAACATCCGTTGTTAATTTACCTTCAGCCGCCATGGCTCGAAGCTGTCCAACGGTAACGCCGAGAGAATCAGCCAAAGCCACGGCCAACCGGCTGCCGTTCTCTGAAATGGAGTTAAACTCTTCCCCGCGCAGCACGCCAGAGGCTAATGCTTGCGAAAGCTGGATCATGGTCGAGCTGGCTTCTTCGGCTGTTGCACCAGAAACTACCAGCCCTTTGTTAATCGTAGTTGTTAATTTTGCTAGGTCTGCCGTACTGGTTCCCGCACTTCTCGTGGCCCTTTCCAGTCGCCCGTATAGTGTGGCGGTCGCCTCAAGACCGGCGCGTGTATCCTGAGAAATATCAAATACACGATTGGTTACGGTGAATAAATCTTCATTAGCCCTTACTGCGTTTACCAGCTTGTTGCTGACAGTAACCCACGCATTACCATAGGCGGCTATTTGCTGGACAGAAATAGCCGCTGACAGTGCGGTAGCAACACGACTTAATGAAAGAAAAGATTTTTCAGCCCGGTCTACAGATTTTGTTGTTGAATTAAACTTCCCCTCCATCTGGTCAAGTCGGCTATTAACCTGCTGTTGGGAAGTGATCAGCTTGCCGACTTCCATCTCAACCTGATAAACGATATTACCGACCTGATTGTCGCTAGCCATTCTATTCTCCGGGCAATAAAAACCCCGTCGAGTGACAGGGCTAGGTTATGCTGCTTTCTTGGTTTTTTCGGCGGCTATTCTTGCCTCTCGCCGCTTAAAGTAATCATCGCGAACAGTGTCGTATTCTTCTCGTGTAAAGCCTTTCTGATCTGGGTATTTAGCGTTAAGCATCAACTGAAACTCAGTCATTGTTAACTGCTCAGCCTCTGCCCGACTTATCCCAAAATGAATTCTTGCCGAATTTATGTATTCAATGGCCCGGAACTCGTTAACGTAACTATTGGTTTCAGCACGCTGTGGCTTTCTGATTTTGGCCTTACCCATCACTCCATGCTCAATCAGCGTGTGAGCTATCAGAATAATCTCACCGGTTGACATGCCGCCACGGCGATACGTCACGCCTTTTTTCCCTGGGCGCCATTCGCCAACTAAGGGGGCAACATCGCTATCACAGCAAGCTTGAATGACACTCATTGCCCTTGAGAGTAACCCTCTTGATGCCATGCGCCGAATAGATGAAAATAGCCAAGAATCATTTCCAGAATCCTTTCCTGTGATATTGCTGTAAGTCAGCTTTTGGAGCAGCGATATTCGTTGAACGTGTTCAATAGCCAGTTTCATCAAGGCTACCATTTGGCTTGCTTCCGCACCATTTAGTGTGGCGTATGTGGAAACAATGTCAGCAGGTTCACCTATTCTGCTCATAGCCGTGAATGATGGACGGAAAAAGTAATCGGCATGCTGGTCGGAGATTAACATTTCTCCTATTTCTACCATTGGATTCATGGGGTTCTCCATAGTCATTATCAAGGGCGACACTCGCCACCCTTTGGAATAACTACGCGGTAACAGTAGCCGTATGGGTTGCGACAAAGTTGCCGTCTTCGGTAGAGATGACGATTTGAGCGGAACCGGTAGCAACGCGGGTCACTGTGACGACATTACCTACTGCCGCTGCCGTTGCCTTGGTTGCATCAGTTGTTGCCACATTGAATGCTTTGTTAGTCGCGCCAGAAGGCAATACTGTGACAGTAAAGGTGCTAGAACCACCTGCTGCACCAGTGCTTGTAGTTGGGGTTAACGTCACGCCAGTAACCGGAACAGTGTCAATAAGCGTAACTGCTACAGTATTACCATCGTAAACTTTGAACTCAGTTGAGAACGTTACGATATCGTTAGTGCCACCATCGGTACTCAGGGCGGTGGTAACCATATAACCAACAAATTCAATCGGCCCAATGACAACACGCACCCACAAAGTAGGCTGGCGCTTAGCATTCACTTCATCGACAAAATATTTAAAGAATTTACCAAAGCCGAACTGGTCGAGAGAGTCTTTCTTCCTGACCTCTCCCTCAAAAGAAATGGTGATATCAGCGTTGGTCACCGCGCTTTCGACCCATGCGCCTTTATCGTCCGCGTCAGAGGTTACCGTGTTCGGCGATAAGTCAGCAGTCTTAGACGTACCTGCCGCCAAAGCCTGCCAGTCGATTTCGGTCGGTACGGTGTCAGCACACCCTAGCGCAACTTCGAGAACGACGTTTTTACCGACCAGTAAGCCGTAATCGTTACATCCTTCCATTGTATAGCCTCTTATGGAATTGAAATAAAAAACGGCCCAGAGGCCGCCAGGGGAAAATCAGGATATGATTTCGAAGCGAAGCCGGATAATAGTTCGCCCCTCTTCAGTAGGAATTGGTGTAGGGAATCCGCCAGCGTTGGCAATAAAGTTAAGAGTATCGTCATCGGCGTTATTAGTGACGAATTCCATGATCTCTTGCGCTTTATCTATTGCCGGTGCCGGATCATTCTTAGCGCTGATAATGTTAACCAGCACATAGTCGTAAGCGCCTAGGCACCGATACCGAGCAGTACCTCCATCAGGCTGCACAACGATGTATTTCATTGCGCCAGTGTCAGCTTTCTGCTCTTCCCAGTGAGCAAGCTGCACCTTATAACCATCAGTCAACCCGGCCGACTCCAGCCAATCAGATACCTTTTCAAATATCGTCATAGGGACATTTCCTTTTTGACTGCGGCATCAATTTGCTCTTTGGACTCACGAAATCCATCTTTCAAGAATTCCTTTTTTGCAGTAGAGCGACGGAAAACTTGCTTTACAGTAGGATCATGCACATACATGGCATAATTTGCCGAGTAACCCACTCGTCCAGTTAACCGAGTGCCTTTCACAATTAATTCTCGAAATTGGCTATTGATGAGCGTTGAGGTGTCAATCGGTGTATAAAGTGCGGACAGGGAGCCGCCTATTATCATTGCTGACTGGATTGCTCTCGCTGCTTTGCGTCCCTTAATATCACCGACTAATGCAGCAAGCTGTCGCTGTGACTCGCGAATACCAGTAACCTTGACCTTTGCCATATCACACCCCAGTAGCTAATTCGTAATCGTCGATCAAGCGTTCGAAAGTGTCAGCATCTCTGCCAACGGCAATAATTGAGTCAGCATCAGCGATAGGGGCTAAATCTGCATAAGCACCGATGGCTATCATGTCGCCCTCTTTCGCGTCGGCATATTCAGTCCAGAAGTACAGCTTGACCGCGATTTCATTGCCTATCACGTTAGACTTACGCTTACTGCGGCTACCATAGTCACAATCAATAACAACCGGCGCACCATAGGTAGGCTTGTTCCACTTATCCGCCCCGGTCATGGGCCAAACAGTGGCTTTAGCCGTATAACTCCAGTTTGCGGCGCTGCTCATGATAGATAGTCCTCGTACTGGTCTGGGCAATCACCATCTGCGCACTTCTTGAATCGGCGAATGGTCACTCGCTTGACGTAAAGAGATCGGATGAAGTCACCATCATCAAGCACGATAAACTCTGGTGGAGATTGGTTGTTGAAAGAAAGCCACTCAGAGAATCGAAATCTGTTTACTTCTGGCATTAGTGTTTCCGTATACACCTGATTACCCTTTCCTAAGTCATAGGTAATCTTAATTTCAAGTTTTGAGTATATGGTCATGCTGCGACTAACCATTTCAATCTCCCACCACATCAAAAAAGCCAACCGATACGCCCACATCAATCGGTAGCGAACCAGTGCAACCGGCCGTATCAAGCGCCACCAAGCTGTTCCGCATCGTCTTAATGTCACCGCTATAATCAAATGACCGCCCCGCCCCTGAAGGCGCTGACTGAGACTTTATGCGCTGATTGAAGGCAGTAACCACCATGAGGGTGACGGCATACATCTGAATCAGCATTAAATCGCATTCGTCATAGCCGGCCGCCTCCAGGCACTGACTTATGCTTTCCAGTTTGCAAAGGTAGGCGTCAATCATGAAATCAGGAATGGTGTAACCAAGCGCAGACAACTGCTGTTTAACCTGCGCGGCTGTTATCTGCGCCATACTTACTTATCCTTTTTGGTTACGGCCGCCAGTGCTGCTTCTGCGTCTTCTGCTCGCTTAGTTACCTGAGCGATAGCCTCAGCGTGTGCTGCTTCTGCGTCTTCGGATGCCGTGGTGAGTTCATCGATTCGGCCCAATGCCTCATCAAGCTGGACTTGCAGCGCGCTTCCATTGCTAACTGGCACGGACGGCGTAGCCACTTCAAATACCAGCTTCTCGCCTTTCTTCTCCGTGGACTTCTCAGCCTTGCCACTTTCAATCCACTTCCCGGCAATCGCATCATCAACTTCGTAAGACTGCCCAACCTCCAATTTCTGGAAGTTGGCACCGGCGAAAAGGTTTGCTACTAAAACTTTTACAAGTGCCATAATTTTTCCTTAGCTGGATGCGTGGATGACAGAGAAGTGACCGTTAATGTCCTGCTTAACCATCAGGCCAGCAGCACCCCATGAGCGCCACACGTAGTCAGAGTTGTAGAACTGGCGAGGATCGGCAACTGTACCGAATGCCTGCCCAACGATGGGAGCGATGACACCGGCTTGCAGAGGAACAATCACGATTTCGTTGCCAGTCAGCTCAACATCTTCTTTGATGGCTGAGATACCAGACAACTTCATAATTTCTTCCAGCACTGTACGGGTCGAATTCACATCAAAATACTGCTCCCAGTTAGAGATAATTTCGCTCGATACATACCAGGTCTGCTGTCCGTACTGGAGGTTTTGCAGCTTCAGTACATCACGCAAGGCAATTGCACCGCCCCGCATGGCTTTAACATCCGAGCTGGTCGCAAAGTTAACGGTCAGCGTAACTTGAGCGACACGTTCATCGTGACGTAAGCCTTTCCAAGTTTTACCATCGAAATTGATGTAGTTGCCCGCCGCGTCGCGGAAGCCTTCCCAGATGTAATCCACATACTGGCGACGAACATCTTTGATAGAGCCAGCCTGAGCATCAGACAAAGAAGCCAGGGCCGAGCCTTTGTTGAATACCGGATCACGCCAGTTGAACTTAAAACCGCTGTCATGGATAGGAACCATCGTGCCATCAAAGGTGTAGGACTTCGCATCTAGCGCAGCACCAATCTGTCCAGACATCGACGTGTGTGCCCAACCACGGCCGCCAGTGCGAGCATACTCATACACTGACTCTTCCAGACGAACTGATCGCGATAACGGCATCAGGTCATTCAACAAAGTGAATTCCGTGTTTGGCTCAAACTCAGACAAAACAGTCTGATCGTATGCTTTGTAAAGTCGGCGAATATCATCAACGGCGTTCACCGCTGTCAGCTCAGGAGCATCTTCGGCATCGCCACGCCATTTTGTGCGAGCAATAAAGTCAGCTGCGGCCTGGGCACTGGCATTACGTGCTGAAGTCAACTTCCTGAACTGAGATGAGTTAACTTCAAGATTGCCAGTCTCAGTGGCTTTCTTAGTGGAAAATACAAACATTCGGTGCTCCTTACTTAATGACAACGCGCAGGAGCTGTCCTGCCGTCGCAATGGTGTATGAACGGTCTTCTTCTACATAAGCACGAGTAGATTCGCCGGTTGCTTTCGCCTTAACTCGACCATTGACGATAGAGAGAGGCTGGCCTTTGGTGTATGTGCCGGTTGCTGCCGGAACGTTGAAGAAAACGCCTGGTGTTGGGTGCATCGCGACAACCCAATCACCAGCAGCAATGGTTTCGTCCACTGTTTTGCAACGCAGGTAATCGTAGTTGGCGACATACAGAATTGCATCTTCATTGCCATCAACGGAGGCCGTGAATTTCTTCGTGGTGTTATCGAAGAAACCAACCGTGCCCGGTTGAGTCACCGCCGCCGCCGCACCTTCTCGGTGCAACTGTGGGTTTGCGAAGATGCCCCCCGCGTGGATTACGTGCTTTCCATCTTTAGCCATTATTTACTCCGGCATTTCGCTGACTGATTGAGAGGAATTGGCCTGGCGGAAAGAGCCATTCAGACCGGTTGAGGTTGTGCATTGGGCGAATAGCCCATCGAGAGCAGCGCCGTCTAAAGCGTTTACTGCGATATCTTCAAGGCCAAACTTGGCTTTAACTGCTGATCGCTTTTCAGTCTTCTCCTTGTCGGAGTTAACGCTCAGGCTATTCACCACTGAATCAACGCGATCGGCGAGTGCTTTAGCCCATAACGGCATCTCTTCACTGTTGGTGGCTTTATCTTTGGCGGCCTTATCATCAGCCTCTTTCTTTTCGCGAACGGCCTTCTCTTCCGGCGTCTCAATTTTGATCTTTGCTTCTTCTGCATTCATTTGGTTGTATGCATCAAGCAATTCAGCTTCGGTCTTGCCTTCGGTCGGCTTACCTTTTGCTTTCAGTGCGTTAACAATCATGTCTTTCATCGGGTTTTCAGCTCCGTTGGTTTTAATTTCGTACTCAGTGGGTTTGCGCACGACTTCTACAGGTTCGCCGACGAATTCAGCTGTGCCGTCATCGTCGATGAGGTACTTCTGTTGATATGTTTTGCCTTTATCGTTGTAGATGAACTTGTCCGGCCATACGGAATCAGGCCATGAGTAAAAGTCATCAGACTTACCCTCACGCAGCTTTTGGCTGAGTGCTCGCTGGATGTCATCAAAGGAGTAATTAGAAGCATTGGTGAAAAAGAACTTGGCTTTATTCAGTAACCCCTCTTCCGTGCAATTGGACGCATCTGCGAGGTTCACGGTTTCTATTCGAAGTTGGTCGCCCTGGGCATTAACGAAGATCCCTACGCCTTCTTGCGTCGTTCCGGCTGGCGTCTCGTGCAACAGGATGGCGCAGTGGTCGTAATCTTGGTTACGGGCAACCCAGTTATACTTTTTACCCTTGGAGACTCCTTTCCCTTCCGCTCGATTTAGCCCGAGGCCAGTTGAAACGCCGATCGGCTCAACCTCTTTCCCCCCCTTCATATCATCCAGTCTATTAACGACCTCTTTGCCCTTATCCGTCGCTTCGGCATAACGGCGGTTGACGCACATATCCATCAGTACGCGATCGCCGTCTTTACGAACGTTACGGGCGAATGCCCCAATGTGATATTCGTTCACGGCCCGCACGTTACTTGCGCTGACGTACTGGCCCTCAATCTTCGGATGCCCATACGGCATGGGCTTACCTTCAAGGCTTTTGAAGCCTTTGGAAATCTCGTCTGCCGGGTACAGTCCGCCATTGAGCACGATATCGTCGATGACCGGACAGACGTCCTTCACAACGATGTGCTCAACGCCATCAATGGTTTCAGAAGTGATGTTTGAAGCGGAGTTGATGACCGACAGCACGTTTACGCAGATGCGTGACATACTGTGTCCTCATTAGTGGATTTCAGGCATTTAAAAAGGCCGCCTTAGCGACCTCGGGTTCATTATTTTCTCAGGATCAACAGGTACATCCAAATAAGGCAAAATAGTTGCCCCAAGGAAAAACCAACTGCGAAAACAGGTAGAAAATCAAATTGCATTGGGCTACCTCTTAAGCGGACTGTTGCCACTCCTTGCGCTCTTTACTCAGCCTTTCAACGATTCCAGAATTAACGATCATGCCATCAATATCCAGAATCACCGGAATCTGGCTGCAGTAGCAGTGATAACGGTTGCCATCGCGGCTATACCATTCTCGCACCTCTTCAACAGTGCGCGTCTTGCCATGCCAGAAAGCATGAGATGTTCTTGTGGTTGCCTTCAGCGCTGATAGATGCAGAAGTGCTGTGTTCAGAGCTAATCGCTCTTTAGCCCACTCTGTTTCCGCCCATTGAGCCTGACGCAATGCGCCCACCTGTTCAGTCTGGGCTATCCGCTTGGCACTACTCATCGAGACATTAAGTCGCTTACTGATGATCCCCGCAGTCTCGCGTGGATTTACGCCACGACCGATTGAGTCAGATATGATATTGGCTAGATCAGCCCTTGCAGCGTCAGAGACGCCCTTCCAGTCGCTGTAAGTCGATATGAAAGCAGCGGCGATCTGATTCTGGTAAGCAGGGGTCGATAGCAGCGCGGACAACGTAGTTTGTTGTGCGTAAACCTGCGACTGCACTGATAAATTGGTGAATGCGTTTAACGTGCCTCGCTGGTACTCATCTGAAATATACTGAAGCGACCAGATATTCTGACCATTACCTTCAAGAAGATAATCATCAAGGATTGTCTGTACACGCTCCAAAAGTGCGGCAAGCTGCTGTGCGTTCATGTCATAGATGAATGTGCCTGCGTTTACTTGGTAGAGGCTGGGAAGATCATCATATTCGTTATTGCAGGCCATTACCCCGCGCTGCGCATTACCTTCCCTCACGATGCCAGTAAGTCGCTCATCGAATAGCTGCTTCAGTGCTGTTTTAATGCCCAAGTAGCGTTCTTCGATATCACGGTACATCTTGTTAACTTGGCGGTATGACTGCGTAGGGTCAGCTTTGTTACGGGGTATTATTGGCGTCCCGATTCGGGTCGCTGTCGTCATCTCCATTCAGCGGATCCTTACCGGTTGGCGGTGCGTTAGGGTCTGGTTCGGTTGGCTCTTTGATTGGCTCAAGCTCACCGGCTGCACGTATTTCATTAGCCTCAACTGCTGGGGTTCCATATGCCTGCTGGGTCTTGTACGCGATTTCTGCAAGCTTGCCCATGTTATCTAGCTTCTCACTGTCGCCAGGTGCAAGTAAATCAGACCAATCGACAGTAATTTCATCAGTCTTAGGTTGAGAAATAATGCCAATATCGCTCCAGCGCTGAACAACGGAGGTTATCACCGATGACATCCAGCTATTTCTCCGCTCGTTGCAAGCCGCCGCCCAGGCTTTATTATCTTCCGTGGAGGCTAAATTTCCGGTCTGCTTTCCAAACAAGATATTGAATGGGCAGCGAATCGTCGAGGCATAACTGTTTGCAGAAACAGTCCACGATGGCGTTGGGTCAGCTGCTACAACAGAAAGTACCGATGCTTGTCCGGCTTGCATTACCAAAGCAGAGTCCGATCCTCTATTCAATCGTGTAATTTTGTCATCAAGAGCATCACCAAGGTCTTTATACCCCGCCGTAATAGCCGCTTTTTTAAGGCTTTCCATGTCAGTGTCTTTAGTAAATTCAACACCCAATTGACGGCTAGCGTTCTTCAGGAATCCCTCTGCGCTACCACCCTTAGTTTTCTCTATGTCCAACAGGTCATTAAACCCTGCTTCATTGAGAGGGATGCCAGAGAGCATATTGTCGTCCTCTGACCCTTCAGCAAGAATGATGACTCGGCTCGGATGAACCATAACGCTGCGGACATTGCCGTAAGTGCCATCGTCGCCAACGGGCTGCTCATTGAACGTGTAGTCAACTGGCTGACCATATGTTGGAGACATAGTGTCTACATCATAATTGTTGGGCTTAATCTGCGATTCCCATGCGGGGATAAGCTTAACTAACGCTGATTCACCCAAGGCTTTAACCAGTTTTGTATCAACCGGCTCAGACCAAGGCCGATTATCTTTAATTTGCAAGATGATTGCAGAGTAGTGACCAACCATGTTCCGGCGATCGGCGTCCTTTATTTTCTCCCAGTGTTTTTTGAGTAGCTTGGTTACCAGCTTCTCCCACTCAGTTTCTTTCTTCGACTTGTCAGCGAACGGCCCTTCGATAATCACTGGCTTATCTACCCAACACGAATCCAGAGTTTTATGCACACCCGCATAGGCGGCTGAATTTCTTCGATATGTCCTGTAAAGAATCTCGAAATTTACTGCGTCCGGATAGCCGAATTCATCCCAAAGCTTTGTTCGCTTAGTATTTCCATTAAATTGACCGGCATATAGAGCCCTTTGCCGACCTACCCGCGCCACATCAGCGAGGGCATTCACAAGGAATTGAACCTCGTTATTATTTTCACTCACTGAGTGCTCCTTAGAAGAATACAGCGCCGATCTGTTTGTGGTTGTTCTTCGCTACAGCAAAGTAGCGGAACCCATCAGAGCCGTGAGATGTGTGGTCGTGAAGTGGCTTATCTTTCCAGCAACCGCGCTTGTCGTCCCATTCTTTCCGGTAGCCTTCGAGGTGAGTAATGCCTTCAGCGCACTTCTCATCATCAAAGACACACTTAGGCAGAATTTCACGCACTGACTCGATACCGGTATCAACGCCAGTTTTCGGCACCACTTTGAATGTCATGGAGTAAACTTGCCCATCGATTTCATAGCCTTCCCGCGCCAGTTCTTTGCGAGACTTAGCATCAGAGCCGAATTCACGGTTTTCTATGTCGTGCGGCCCCCAATGGTCGCCATACGTATAGCCACGGTCTTTCAGCACCTTCATATAGTGCCGCAGACCTTCACCGGAGTTTTCGTAGTAGTCGATGATGTGGAATTCCTCGCCGACCTCACGCACGAACCAGATGGCCGTTGAGTCACCCACGCCGATATCCCAGAATGTGTGAACCGGCAGGTGTGAGTTATCAGGTAATTTGCAGATCCGCTTATTGGTATAGAGCCAGCGGAACTGTTTGGCGTAATACGCGCCCTCGACAGACTGTTGGAATGCTTCGGCCGGAATAGTTGGATATTCCCGCTTCATGTCATCGCCGAGCGTCTTTTCTTTGGCGTAGTACCAGGCTTTCTGGCGCTCGTTCAGCTGAACGCCATGTTTGGCTTCCATCTCTGCAAAGTAATCAACCAGGCGCTGCGGTAAAGCCTCAACCGGGTCAATTGCGTACTGCGGATTCTTCCACCATGAGAAAAAAAAGAACTTCCAGTCGAGACTTGAAAGCTCCTTTCCTTTGAGTTGCGCCTTCTCTGCATCTTGGCAGTAATCATAGAAATAACCAGCGCGGCCCTCAGCTGTGCTCTCAAGGGTTATCTTTCCACCCAACGGCACAGCCTCGAAGGCACCAGTTACTATCTCTTTGGCCTTCTCTGGGTACTTCGCGCATATCTTGCCAAACTCCGAAACGTGCAAGCTGTATAGCGTGCCGCCACGAAACGAGGTGGATACCGTTACGCTGCCACCCTTATCAAATACATATTCGCTCGTCGTTTCCTTGGTTAAAGGATTTGCTCGCTTAATATCATCCGGTAAAAGTCGGTAGGCGTACTGTGTTTTATTTCGAAACAAGCGCTCCGCATCGGGAAGAGAGTGAGCGATAAGTGCACACTCCTTTTTATGGAAAAGAGCCAGGTCGAGCTGGATAATGCAAACTTCTGTTGTGAAACCTAATTGCCTTGCCTTTAGAATCACGTTTCGGTCGTGCATGCCGTCGAAATACTCCAATTGCTCTGGAGTCATTTTGAAAGTGACACACTTCCCGTTTTTGTCTTTGATTTTGTAAAGATGATTAAGACGCCAGAACCTGTTCTTTAGCAGCTTTTTCTGTTTATCAGTTAACACAGCCACTCCTTACAGGTCATTATCTCCTATCTCATCCATTACTGATGCTACTGAGCTAATAGACAGCCCACCTGAGTGCTCAACTTTCTGCTTATTGCTATAAGCGTCGCCAACCTCTTTCGCGGCCTGCTCCATGAGCTGAGCGGTCATAGCAAAGTTCTTCATGCTTTCGGCCTTCGTCGCCATGCGATCAAGCGCCCGAAGTCGATAAGCACGATTGGCGATTGGAATGTCGGATATTTCGGTTTGAAAGCGGGAGCGAGTTGAGTTGAATAGGTCTATCCATTTCTGTCCGAGATTCTTCGCGATGGCCTTTGTCGGGTCGTATGACGACACCTGCTGAAGCGTTAACGTGAGGCTAAATTCTTGTTTCACCTGCGCGACCACTTGCGATGGCGTGTCATAGCAGGCCAAGGCTTGAACTATGAAGGCTTTAACCTCTGGTTTTAGTGCAGCCATTGGCATCCTCCATGACTAACGTAATGTAACTGATTAGGCCAGTTTCAGCAGGCACGTCCCACACGCTCTTGCGATATTGAGATTGCCTACATCGGGTTTATTGTTTGCTGCGTCAATCATCTCTTGGACTTCAACGCTTGCGCCGTACCGTCGAACCACGCCAACAAATTCTTCAACATCATGGCCGCGCAGTTTCAATACCGGCTGACCTTCTTTGTTGAACTTGGGTGCGCCAAATTCATCAGTTGCTTGTGCGATATGGTAAAGCTCATGTTCTATCAGTGCGCAGAAATCAAGGTCTGGGCATTGAGCGCAGTAATCAGCAGCCAGGGTGATGATGAATGTCGGCACATCACCGAACCATTCGTACATCTGCTGTTCCATCCGGGCCTTTTGCCAGCCACCGGCTCTCATTGCTACCTGTTCGGCTTGACCAAGGACGGTGCGGCCCTGTTTTTCAAACGCAGATGATGCCCACATGATTTTTATGTCAGCGTCAATTAAGTGGCTGTGGTCAGGGTTATATAATTCGCCATCGTCACTGAGTATTTGACTGTTGACCCATTCAAGCACTTCAGTGGCGGGAACCAATTCAATGTGAGGTCTGAACTCATTAACGAATGATAATGGCGGATATGGCCGCTTCATTTGTGTATCTGAATTAGCCATAACAGAATATTCCGCTGGTTGGTAAAGTATCCCGCCCTGTAATGGCGAGACAAACATGATTGAAAATCTATATAAGATTCTGTCAAAGGCACTTGTTAGTACCTTTTGCAGAGTTTTATAAATAGCATCCAATAAAAAACCGCCCGTAGGCGGCTTAACTATTCTTGTATGTATGGCTTCCAGCGCTGGATTACAAAATTTCTATAGTTAATCTCAACAAAACCTTCGACATTTCTAATTTTACGATCTCCAGCATAATCACAAAGGATGTTGCCCTGATCACTCTGAAGCCAAATGCGTTGATAAAGTGCTGGCTCTTCTACCTCTATGTCGATCCATTCCATCATTTACATCCTCGGTTAGTGTTCTCCTACACAATACCAAGGACCTGCTTCATTTTGTAATTGGTAATTAAAAGCCGTTGTGAAAGTGGCCCTCGATTTGTCTTTATTATCAACGGGCTCATTTTTGAGCCGGTCATGCCGCCTGATTATTCAACTGCCAAGAGGCCCACAGTCCCGCTATCCACTGAACACCCTTCGGTGTGAATTTAGCCTGGGTAAATGCATGTCCGTTATTAAGGTTCTCACCGGTTTTGACAGTGAATCGGCCTGCATCAATATGCGGGGCGCGAGGCGTCATCTTCCCACCAAGAACGTACATAACATTCGAAGCAATCAGGAACGCCCTGAACTCAGGCTCTTTCGCCTTCAGTAACTTGCAAGCCTCACGGAAGCCAAATGAACCGGATGCATTGACGTAGTTATCAACGAAATCAGCTTTTGGAGCAGCGACAGCCAACTCATTTTTCAATTTGGCATTATGCTCTGCCAAGTCAGCAGCAAGTCGAAGTGCTTCTGGTAAGCTTTGGGGGATGACTGGGCCATGCATTACCTTGAGCTTTGCTAATATGGAACGGCGAACCGCTTTAGATTCCCGCATTCCAATGAGAGTCATCTGCTCCATGTTGAGCTTGTAACCCCGCACTGCACGACTAGCTCCCTGTTCAGTGGTCACGTAAAAGTTTTCCGCGACCCCTAAATCGTCAATTTCATCTTCAATACGAGAAAGAAAGTGGCGATTCTCTACTTCAGGCTCCCCGTACTCAAGCCGTGCCGGGTTGATGATGTTCTTTAGGAATTCCAAGCTAGTCATCGTTGCTTCTTGGTCCACTGCGATCATGCTTTTCATATCGGATATACCTTTTAGTGATGAACCTTGTTCGCACAGGAATACGGCCCTCAGAAGGCATCCGACAGCCAGCCGGTTCCTCAAGGGTCATCCTGAAAGGTTCTGAGTGATTTGCGCTTGCGATAGCGCGGTGATTTACTGCCAATAAAAAAGGCCCAGTCGTTAAACTGAGCCTTCATGTTCTTTGTTCGCGGCTGTGCCACTCCTCTCGGCGTTGCTACACCACTTACGGCTTACCCGTCAGCAAGAATGGCCCTGTGAAACAGGCGATCACCTCCATCTAGAGAAGCTATCTATTCCTTGTCGGGGGAATTCTTTCTTTAGTTTTGAATAAGCTGACTCAAATCCTATCTGCTCACGCCAGTATCTGAATCTCTGCCAAGTGATATGCCATGCTGGGTACCAAGCCATTGCCAATCCTTATTTCAGGCACACGTTAGTGATATACGCCTGCAAGCCGTTTATTTGGCTGGTTGCAATTCCGATTCGCTCGCGGAGATCGATATAATCCCGTTGAGCGGACTCAGTAAGTCTGGCGCTGGCATCATCATGGACGCTGGCGGCGGTGGTGGTTTTGGACACTGGCTTTGTACACGTTGCGTTGAGCTGCAACCGCTTAGTGCCAGAAGCGATATCAGCACGAAGGCGATCATTTTCAGATTTGGCATCTGCCAACTCCTTGGTGTATTTGATATCGATAGCGGCTACGGCTTGGCGCTGGGTTTCTATCTGGTCGAGAGTGGCTTGTTGCTGCTTGGCTACCTTGCTTAATTCGGCTACATCACGGTTAAGTGATTGCACTCGGTAGTGGTAATAAGTCAGTCCAAATAGCGACGCGATGATTATCGCAACGAGAGCGGCGGTTAATTTCCCAGACATAACGCCTTCTCCTTCTCGCGCCGGATAACTAAGCCGGGCAATTGCTTGCCGCCGCCGTACGTCCAGCGAGGGAATTGATAGCAGGCTTCAGTGAACTTCCCCTCTCGCAGCATCCGGTACATCGTGGATTTCTGCATCTGGGCGCAACCGGCATTAAAGGTGATAGACGTGACCGCATCGAATTGACCTTGGTTCAGCTTGTTGCCATTGCCGTATTTGTTCACGCAGGATTCCGCCTCAAGGATGTTCTTTTCCCAGTCTGCGGCTATCTGAGTATCGGTCTTAATGACTCCAGCCTTGACGCCATGAGTATTGCCAATGCCATCAGTAAGCACTCCGGCCGGACAGACGTATGGGTCACGGCGGCATGACTCGGCATTGCCAATAAGCTCCAAACCCTTCTCGCTGGTTCTCACCGTTCCGTTAGATACGACGATTGCAATAATGGCTGATACAGCACAAGCGGTACCGGTAGCAACGCGCTTTAATGTCGCCATTATTCGGACTCCATTTGCTGTAAGGCTTCATTGACTACTTGAATAGCTTCCGGATGACTGCCAATCGGCTTTCCCTGCAAGTAGTCTTTTAATATCTGCGTCCTGTCCTGCTGCTCTTTAATCTGAGCCGCTTTCTCTCTTCGATTCGCGTAATACGTCTTTATGGTGAACCAGGCACTTATCAGCGCGCCGATTATAAAAATGTATTCCTGCAAGCTAAGAGCGGAGAACAAAGCAAGTGAGGCTGTCCACCAGTAAGGTAATTGCCCGGTATCGTTCATCTTCATGACCCACCCCCCAGTTGGGGATATATCCCCGGCATTGGTCGGGTGCTGTTGTGTAGGGAATAGCCCGCCGCCGTGATCCATTCAGACACAGAGTTTGCTTGAGGGTGATTGACGCTGGCGGCGGGCTAAATAAAAAAGGCCACCAAATTGGCAGCCTTAAAAGTTGGTATGTGGTGTCCGGCGCTAATCTCGGATATGTCAGACTCTCACTGCGCTACTCCGTGTGTCGGGGAGTGGTTCTACACTCTCCCTTGCAGGCCGTCTGCTGGAGTTTTGCCAGCCTGCACGGTCACTTCATCTCCAGTATTGCGGCTCTTTAGCATGAGCATTCACCACATTCGGCTGGGTACTGTTTCACAACGATCGGATTAACCAATCCAGTACCCATGCGAATGTAGAATGCAAAAAGGCCGCCTTAGCGACCTTGATAGTGATATTCGTACTGCCACTTTTGAGGCGATAACCAAACCTTCTCTAGCTTGTAGGTAAGTAAGTCGAATGTCGCCTTGGGGTTTACATCTCTTGATAGCGGCGCTGTTAAAGGTTCAAGCTTAGGATGCATATTTATGTATGGCATCGGATGGCTTCCCACAGTGACCAATTCACCGTCGTACTGACCGCCTACAATCATTATTTCCATATACAACCTCGCCTAGTTGTTCGTCATGGTTCGCTATGGCAGGCGGTGACGATACCGCTTTTCGATTGGCCTATCTAGCCATAGCTAACAAAAAAGCCCAACCGGTTATGGCTGGGCCTTTAATGTTGCTCGACTCACTCCCCAACACTGCCATGACATTATGGGGACTACGCGTTGTCATGGCCGGATACCTACTTGTCGAGCGGTGGTATCGTATGCTCTTCAAAAAGCCCTGGCGATTAACCGAGGCTTCTAATTTTACTGACCTCTCAGCCAGTATGGTTGGAGTTCCAGACCTAAGTCGAAGTGACCAACTCGGCGGTATCTGTGAGTTAGGAGCCGCCGCTTATTCCCTAACTCACCGCTCTTTCGCTTTTTGCTCCCGAGCCTACATGAAATATACACTTTCATTACTTATTTTCAAGTAAAAATGAAAATAAGTTTATGCGGCAGACTTTATTAGCTCTAACTCAGCTCTTAAATCATCTTGCAGAACCATATACACCTTCGCATCAAATAAACTAATGCACCATCTAACTCGATCTGCACACTGTTTGTTAGTCAACCAGGGTGAAACTTGGTATTGCATATAATTTGCGAGATCTTGCACAGGGTTCCTGTCAACATAGTACTTACAGGCGATCACATATATTGGATTGTCAGTTCTAAAAGCTTTAAGAATGGCCTTCTCGACGAAATCAGCTTCATCCTCATCGTTGGCGCGTTGTAACATGTCGCTGATAGTTCGTTTAGGCCATAAAATCGACTGAGCTTTAGTAAGCAGCTCACCCCCCTGATACCCAAGCTTTCTCAAATCCTCCATTACTCTGGTAAATCTATCCGTATCTTCAACGCTCCATCCAGATATAAATCTCCATATCCCGACCCCATCAGCTCCACCACCGTAACCACCACCGCCAAACTCTTCAGCCCATACACAAAGGATCGCTTTAATCCATCGTTCCTGCATTGGTGTGAGTTTTTTGTATTTACCCAGATAACTCTTTCTTGGTGCTTTTGCCAGTTCCTGCCATGCGGTTGGTTTCACGCTGCCTCCTGAGTTTCTTTTAGCCGCTTCAATTCCAGCCGGTAGTAATCACGAATGCCTTTTAACTCTTCAACGGTGTAACTGCGGCGTTCATGGTTATTTTCGATAGCCTCAACGGTTTCAATGCCAATACGTTTGATCAGCTCGACACGGTACGGAACGATATTCCCGCTCTTGTGCTGATTGCAGACTGAACATTGTTTGTGGATTTGTCGGGGGTCGAATCTGAATTGAGGTGCTGCTGCGGTTGTTCTGTAGTGCCCAGCGTCCCACTGTGCTGCTGAATCGGTGCCACATGATACGCAGGGTAGGTTTGAATCTCGTGCTCTTACAAAGGCGTTGACGGCTTGCTGTGCTTGCTTAATCCAATACGTTTTTGGCTTGGCGTTAATCTTCCTGACTTTTAACTCTTTCCTTTCCTCCCTCTCCTTCTCCCGTTTTCGCTTTAGTTCGCTAGCCTCGTCTCGCCTTCGCTTATCTTTCATAACAAGGACTGCATACTCAATTCTGTGTTCCTCATTGCACCACCACTGATAAATCTTTTCTGGCTTGAACCTCGCTTTGCATACTTTGCAGTTACGATGGCTCGGTAGCTTGTTTATCATCAGCTTCCTCCTTCGCTGCTTTATCAATGCATTTCTGATGAGCGTAGGTTTCACCCTTGTTAAGCATCAGGAAGCAGAAGATACATATTGATTGGGGGAGTTCAGGCATGGCTATTCCCCCTGGATCTGAATCATCGTCAGCTGACGCCCTGCCCCAAAAACTGCGCCGGTGTCGATGTAGAGTTGATTTTTAAACTGGCTGGCTTTGCTCATCGGTGTGTGCCCGAATATGAATTGTTTGGCCCCTGCTATTTCTTCCCCTTCGCCACCCAGCGCATACCTCACGCGCTCACGATTCCATATGACGTGTTGTTCGCTCACCGGCTTGCCGAAGTGATAACTGTCTGATGGGTAATCAGCGTGGGCTATTACATATTTGCCGGAGTCGGTGCTGACTTCGATAATTAACGGAAGATTTGCAGCCTGCTTAATCAGACTGGTGGCCAATAGTTTTTCGTCAGTATCGAGCTGGAAGTACCAAATGCCGCCGTTAACCAGCCAGTGGGAGTATTCTTCGCTGGCCAGTGCATCAATCGCCATCTGCTCATGGTTGCCACGAACGGCACGAAACCAAGGCTGCGTTATCAGGTCGAGGCATTCGACGCTCTGCTCACCGCGGTCAATCAGGTCACCTACGGATATCAGCAAATCTTTGCTTTCATCGAAATCTACTGAGAGTAATTTCTCATTAAGCATGTCCAGGCAGCCGTGAATGTCACCAACGACAAATATTCGCCGGTAGTCGGCCCCGTTAATCTTTTGGTAAATATCAGGCATTCTTTCTACTCCTGAGTCTTAGCCAGCGCTTAGCTAGTAACGGATAGATGGCGTCATATGTGGGTATTTCGCTGGCGGGGATTTGGGGTTTAGGCTTGGTTCGAGAGGTCTTGCGGAATATCAGGTTATCTATGGCTATCTGAGTGCTACTTCGTCGCGTCATCTTCGCGCTCCTATCCCCCAGTAGAACAGTGCAGCGGGCCACGCTATACCGAGCAAAGAAACTGACAGCATGCTTACTTGTTTGCCTGCATTTTTCATTGTCGTGTGTGAGTATTCAGTCACCATCCCAGCCATCCAGAAATAAGCTGCGACTAATATCAGAGTAATCATGCTGCCACCTCCCCCTTGTCACCGAACCGGTTGGCCCACTCCACCTCTCGCTCGGCATCATCGCTAAACTTCACGTTATGCTCAGTGCCGAACCAGTAAGCGGCCTCGATAATCTCTACCATCTCGCTCTTTCTCATCTGGCTTGTTCGATGACCAAAACGAACATAGCCACCTGTAATGCCCGGTGCCTGTCTGCGTTCCTGCTTCTTGGTTTCTGCTACAAGGTCAGTGATTAAGTCCTTCCAGTCCTCTTTGCTGTACTTCACGCCATGCCAGAAAACCTGCTCCGCAATGTCAGTAAGCAGCGGCCACATTTTGTTATTTTGTGGAAGGCTTCGCTTGGGTTCCTGGATGATGACTTCTTTGGGGGATTTGAAATCGAGCGGTGTATTTCTGATGGCTGCTATTGCGTTTTGTTTGATGCTTTCGTTTAGAAGTAAGTATTTCTGTTTATCCATTTCCTATCACCTTTTTTGGGGTAGGTATAATTTCAACGTTTCTGGTTCGGACTAATACCGGTGTCTTGCTTCGCCCGGTCAGAGCCATTGCGAACTGCTCAGGCGTCATTGATACGGTGATTGACTTCCCCATCGAGAATGTCAGGCATATTTCAATGTTCGGCTCTTCACCGTTCGTCCGGTTGATATCTAGCTCGGCTATGGTTCTCATACTGGCTTCTCCGGTGCGGCGGGTAGAGGCATCCAGTGTGTGACTCGTCCGGTTAATTCCCGCTCACTCCACATATCGCCGTTCCATGAGCAATTCCATTGATAATGGCTTTTCCCCAAGCAGTTCTGTTCTTCGACATAACACCAATATCGACCGGAATCTTTAGGCGTCTGGTCACTGCACTTAATCCAACCTTCCGGTATCTCCGGAGAGTTCAACTGAGGTGCGTCATACAGCGGAGCTGGTTCACCGACATAAGAATCAGCCTCTTCTTTCGAGTGGCACAGAATCCCTTTAACTTCCCAAGCAACAGGCTCAGCCCTCTTTGCAGCTAACGCGATTCGGGCTAGGGCTGCTACTTCATCACCTGTAAAAAACATTGCACTAGCACCTAACTGTTCCAGTCTCTCTACAGTGAAACTATCTAATTCTTTCATGTGGTTACCTCAATAGCAGAAATCAACAGTGAATTCGTTTTCACAATCTGGGCATGTAACGTCAACGTCGCGGGTTGCATGTGTGTCGTGCTCTAGTGGCTCGAAACCAGCATCACAGCGGAAGTCTTCATCATCCATCATGTCAAATCGCTCATGACACTTAGGGCACGTTACATGCAATTGGATATCCCAATTGGCGTAAGTTTTTACCGGTTCAATACTCATTCACTCTCTCCCTTGATTAGAATACCGGTAGTGCGGAGGGATAAAACTAAGGCTTCACGCATCTTATTTGGGGAGGCCCAATAGGTATCTTTGAATGTTATTTTTGCTGGCAACTCCACCTCGATGCTTTCTCGCGACGCTTTCCATGCTTCAAAATACTGTTGCAATGGCATGTTCCAGTAACCGCCATCATCAAACTTTTCAGCAATCATCGTTTTGCTTTGGGGCCACCAAGTAACCACCCAAGCTTCAAAGTCAGACTGCGATTTAGTTATGTCCATCAAATGTCTCTCCCATACTTCCGGCCCTGCGGCGCTGCTGATGTTTTACCCTTGCAAATGTCGTGAGCACTCTCCTGATCTGTTGGCAGGAAGTGACCATTTTTGAAGAGTTGATAAACAGTTCCTAGGGTGCCGAATCGGTTTTTAGTTACGATGATTTCGCCATAAGGTGCGGCTGGGCTGTCTTCGTTGTAAACAGCCTCGCGATACAGCATCACGATAGTGTCAGCGTCTTGCTCAATGCTGCCTGAATCACGCAGATCGGCATTAGTTGGGCGGCGCTGGCCAGCCGGTCGTTTTTCCACATCACGCGATAATTGGCTCAGGCAGATAACAGGGGTTTTCAAATCCTTCGCCATTGCTTTAAGTGAGCCGGTAATGTGCGCTATGGCTAAGTCGTTTCGCTCTGCTTTTGGTTTTGAGATAAGGCCGAGGTAATCAGCCAGAATGAGAGATAGCGCTGGGTGCCGCTGTTTATGCCTTTCAGCAATGCTGCGCATCTGTTCAACGTTAAGCTTTGATGCATCAACAACCCAAACATCAAGCCCTTTTAGCATCCCAATGCCTTGGGAGATCCGCGCCCAATCTTCGTCACCCATTCGGCTTGGTTTTCTCAGGCTAGACACTGGCATGTTGGAAGCACCAGCAATTGACCTTTCGATAACCTGATGAGCACTCATTTCCATTGAGAAGATCAGCACGCCACGACGCTCTACGATGTCACCACGAGTAACGTATGAATCAGCTACCCCCTCGGCAATTTTTAGCGCCAGCTCTGTCTTACCCATTCCCGGTCTGGCAGCGACAATCATCAAATCTTCAGGGTTTAGGCCGCCAGTGATCTCGTCCAGCTCGTCAATGCCAGTTTTCAGTGTGTCGGATGATTCCCCGTTCTTGAGTCGCCGCTCCAGCACATCAGCATAAGACTCTAGAAGCTCATCGATGTGGGTTGGAATGACTTCAGTGCTAGGCCTGCCCATGCTGTTAACTTTGGTCATGAACGCTTCAATTCCTGCAAGCGCCTGCTCATAGTTATTGGATTGAGTGATGCTGTCGTAATTGGTTTCCATCAGTTTGGAAAACTGGCGGATCAGGTGGTATTTGCTCACTACCTGCGCATAGCCTTTTAGGTTGGCGGCGCTGGGGCAGCTCTTGGTTGTCATGATGATGTTGGAGAAATTACCCTCACCCATGGCCTCGGCAATCATCAGGCTATCAATCAGACCGCGAGTGGAGGCTTGCCGCTTAATCTCTTTGAACGTCTCACGGTACAGAGAAACCGTGAAAGCATCCGGATCTACGGTTGCCAATACTTCGTTTGCATCTGGCGTGTATCCGCTTATCAGCAGCCCACCAATAACACTGGCTTCGATATCAATGTTAATCACAGCTCACCCCTTCTCACTTTCCGTAGCGTTTCTGGTTTCATCAGGTATTCAAAGCTTGCCTTCCATCCGATCCCGTCAGAACCGCCGAAATAGAAATCTCGGGCATCTTCGATAAACCCAGCAAAATAAGCCCTGAAGCCCTCGACATTTTTCTTTGCCAAGTGCTGAGCCAGTTCACGAATGGCTATCTCCCGATCCCTATCCAAATCAGCCTCTGGAAGTTTCCCTGCGGTAACCTCGTTGTAAGCATCAATAACGGCTTGGCAGTCAATATCAATGCTGCTTTGAAGCCATTTCTCAGCATCGGACAAATACCCATCGAACCGGGTTACGGCACAAAGACTTTTTGGTTTAGGGCATGAGTTACCGCGGCGTTTCCAGACCGTTAAGGCCCAGCGAGTGACTAAATTCAGGTCTTGCAGGGTGTAAGCTGAACGACTGGTTGTTGCTGTTAGCAGGGTGAGATATGGCTTGGCATCACGACAGGTGCTTTTTGATATCTCGTTGTAGTATTCCAAGGCCTGTTTTGCCTGATTTAAAATCTCATCCATCTCATCCCCTTGGGGGACTATAGGGGGTATATCTTTTAAATTGTTTAAAACATTCTTGTTATGTTGGACAAATGGTTGGACGGAACCTTGGACATCAACACCATCAGAGACCAGTAATGGCGCGGGTTTGGGTTGGACAAATGGTTGGACGGAACCTTGGACAGATTTTCCAGACTGATAACTGTCATAATTTATGATGGTGAACACCGTTCCGAATGGCGTTCCCCTCTTAGAAATCATCCCCTCATTCTCAAAAAATAACCAAAGCCGCTGAACTTCTTTAACCGGTAATGGCTCCCCTTTTTTATCGAGCAAGAGCAATGAAAATACCTTTGCTGTAGTAACTAATTGACCTCGCTCTAAAGGCCATTCTCTGTCGGCAAATTGCTGTATGCGAGCCTTATGACTGGCCCTACCAATTAACTGAACCCATGTAGCAAGTTTTATTGGATCACGCGCCCAATCCGCAAATAGAGCGCTTCTGAATATAGCGACATGGCCTTGCTTCTGATTCTCCATGTGGGAACCCCTGCGCTGAACTTGCGCTGGAAATTGAATGAGATTTTCAGCGGTGTTACTCATTGGCTTTCCCCTGCATAGCCTTAAGCTCCTTGAACTTCTCAACGAGCTTGTTTCCGAATATTGGGTTGTCCACGCAGACCATGACTAATTCGTCTGGCTTTGCAGAACGCTGCTGAGTAACATCTCGCTGTTTTGCGTTAGTTTTCTTTCGCATGTATAATTACCTCTGTAATTGGCTTGCATACCTGATTACCGATGCCCTAACAGTTGACGCTGTTGGGGCATTTTCATTTGGGATATTCATGATTAGATGCGCATTGGCATGATGACGACGGTGCCTTTATCGAAGGCGCTATGAAGCTCTACGATGGAAGCATCGGTGTTACCATTTGGTTTGATTTTTATGCCGCAGAATTTAGGGCTATAGAGTTTTGCCGCTTTCTCAATATCAGCTAGATATCCAGCGTTGAATCCTATCTCATCAGTAGGTTTGCTTTTGAAGTTGGAAATAATCCGCTGAATGTCAGGGAATCGACCATCTACCACTTCACAAATACCAGCACCTATGCGTGTTCCGTTCTCGTCAAGGTAAGCTACAAGGCCGCTATCAGTGTCAATCTCAGCCTTTTCAAACTTAGTCACCTTAGGGCCTTTAATTGCCACAATGATGGTTTCGGTAAGTTCTTTATTTTCATGCTCACCAATAAATGCACGGTGCCCATCAGTGGCGTATAACTTTCCATCAGGCGCAAAGCAGATCCCATTTAAGTAGTAGCGAATATCTTTATGAGCCTGAAAAATCATGGCACTTAGAAGTGCGGCTTTACTCAGTGTTAAAATCATTTTTAACCTCAAAAATTTATTGTGATTTGTTCGAAATCCCTGCCCTTCTGTTGGGATTTTTGTTTTGTGAGCGCTCCAAATGCGTCCTGAAATGCTCTACTTATCGGGCTTATCTCAGATGCCATCCCAAAAGCACAAAAGACCGCCGCCATAAAGCGCCAGTCAATCCGGCTTATCTTCGATTCATGACATCCAACCATGCCCGCTAGACCACGCTGAGTTAGCATGCTGAGGTTAATCAGCAGATCTGTTTCTGCTCGGTCAATTTGTCGCTGTGTTGGTTTGCTGTTACTTGCACGTTCCATGCGTAATACTTCCCTTGTGGTTTAGATGTTGTTACGTGACAAAGCTGTGAGCCTGTCACTTTGGTGTTCACCCGCATTGCGGCGGGGTGAGGTCAGTGGTGTTAAAGAGCGGTAGTGCTTAAGCTGCTTTAGTTGCAGCTTCCATGTATCTTTGCGGGTAAAGAATTTGCATCTCAGTAATCATTCCGTCGTAAAAACGAGATAATTTTTCAGCCATTTCCAGAGAAGTAACCTGGGTACCGCGCTCAATTCGACTGAGATTTCCAACATCGCACTGAACAGCCAGGGCTACTTCTGCGATTGTCAGTTTTTTCTCTACACGCATTTTCCTAAGAGGTGTATGCATATTACGCTCCTTTTAATTGCGCTATACGCATATTACTACGCAAATTTGATTTGCGCAATGCGCTTTGCGTGACGCGCTAATTGGTGAAAGAATTAGGTTATGGAAAACGATAAAAAACCCAAAGTCGACCCTACGGTTGGTCGTAATATTCGACACTTGCGGCTGAAGGCAGGTATGAACCTTTCCGAATTGGCTACCGAAATAGGTAGTGATGTCGGCAACATCTCTCGTCTTGAAAGGGGCTTGCAGGGATATAGCGACGAGATGATTAGAAAGATCGCCGATTTCCTAAAGCATCCAGTTTCTGATCTATTCAATCCTGATTTACCATTCAAAAATGTTTCTGTTAACTCAGAAATTCAACCTGCCAGACTAAAAACGGTGGTTTGGGAGGATAGCGATCAGGATTCGGAGGAATTCGTGGAGATACCGCTACTAGACATTGATTTTTCAGCTGGTGATGGCTGTTATGAAATAGTAGAAAAAGAAGAGTTCGCTTTGGTGTTCCGCAGATATTACCTGCATAAGCTTGGGATTTCTGCAGCAGCAGCCAGACTGGTAAGGGTTTCTGGAAATAGCATGGAGCCTAAATTATCAGATGGGGATGTAGTTGGTATTAATACTGACGATACCAGAATTAGAGATGGGAAGGCTTATGGAATAAGGCATGGGGATCTATTAAGAGTCAAATACCTCATTGACCAGCCTGATGGCGGCGTTGTGATTCGATCGATGAATAGAGATGAATTTAAGGATGAGATTCTAACGAGAGAAGAGAAAAACCAACAGTTAACTATTTTAGGTAGGGTTTTCTGGTCATCTTCCACCTGGTAATAAACACGCCACCATCATAAACCGGCCTTGAGTCGGTTTTTTTGTGTCAAAAACTCATCAATTCCCTCTTCACGCATAAATTTTAAAAAAAATAATTATCCTTTAAAGTCATTAATTTGCGTGATTTGCGTGATTTATTAGTTATTATGCGCTTGACGCATTTGCGTAATGCGCATAAATTAAGTCCATCGAAACGAAACATCGATGCGGCAGACGGAACTACTCGCCGCGCCAGTCAGGAAGACAGGCTGCTTATTTAACATTGATGGGGTTTGTTCCCGCCGAAATGCGGGGAACCAAAGATTAGTTGGCTTTGGGAAGGTGATTTCGGGTGACACCCGATAGTAAACGGAGAGGCGAGAAAGATGTCGTTTCTAGCAAGCTGAAAGACTCATAGCAAAAGTGTCCGTTCAGATAAAAGCATCGAGCGTGAAGTTAGTCGCACGCCACCTTCACCAAAGCCAATCACCGGAGGTAATCATGACAGTCGTATACACCTATGCAGCTTCCGATAACTCACGGAATCGCCGTAAAGAACGCAGGGCAGCACAGAGAGAAGCTAATCAAGTGTTAGTCACCCTACCAGTAAGTCGAGTGGCGAAGGCCTGTATCAGCGTCCCAGCACGCAGCACAGAGCAGCCAAGCGCTGACAATATCTGCTTGCCTAAAGTAGCTAAGTTTGCAGCAGGCTTTCGTAACGTTCGTGAAGATTGCTATCACGTTATTAAGGGGTGAGATATGGCAGTTAAGCCTAACGCGGTATTAATGACGTCAATTAACAACAATTTGCACTCAGAAGAAGGCCTGCGCAAGCAGAGAATAATGGTGGTTAATGCCATTAATGCATGGTCGCCAGGTGGATATTGCCATGCAGAGAAAAGACATATCAAAGGCTACAGCGAAGAGCAGAAAGCATACTTCGATGAAGCGCTAACCCTGATTGATAAACATCTCAAAAAGTTCAGAGGTACAAATAATGGCTAACCCCATAACTCTTGGTTACTCGCCACTTACTGGAAAGATTTATGCAGGACGCAGCAAGCCAGCCAAAGGAATGGCTGAGGGTGTACGAATTTTCACAGCAGAAAAATTTGATGTTACCGACCAAGCAATCGGCATCGTCGCAGACAAAGTAGCTCATGATGGCAAGCCGATTAAATGGATATATACAGACGGTCGAGTAATGACGCTGAGCGTTGTAATTACTGAGCCAGAACAAGAGGCCCACCACATAGTTAAGGGGTAAGAGAATGAAAGAGTTACGTTTTTATGGTTTAACAGCGAGGTAGGTATGAGCGAGATTAAAGAAGAGAAAGGAATTTCAGTCTTTCAAGTAATGGATGCCGGTAAAGCAGCGGTGCTGGCAATTAAAACGGAGTATGAAGGGTTAACCGATGACCCCGACTATCACAGGAGAGCCACCATTGCAGCATTGAAATCTGCTTTAGTGGCTATTGGTCACGATTAATTACCTAAACATCCCAATATCAACCATTGGATATTCTTTCTTATCTTGCTTCTTTGCAGCTTCAAAACAGGCCGGCATTAGAGATTCTATTCTCTGTATCATTTGTTCTGCTGTGAGTATCTCATCATCTCTCGATGCAAGCGCCAAAGCCATGTCATAGGCAACTGATTCAATAGTTCTTCCTGCAGAAATAACTTTCTGTGTCATAAACAACATCCTTTTTGACTGTGGAATAACCAACATATCAATTTCCTTTGACTGTGGAAAGCAGGGAAAACACGGCTGGGCGTGGCTAAATATCCCAGCACAAATTATCAGGGTCGCATAACGCGGCCTTTTTTATTGGCGGGTAAATGAGGAATGAATGATGGGTAAGACCTGCAAAAACAGATACTGCATTGATGGAATAGAGTTCATTTCTTGCTGCTCTGGTCATGAGTGTGGGTGCATGGGGCAGCCAGTACAGGCGAAGTTCTGCACTGAATGCAACGCTGATAAGCGCGAACCAACTGATGAAGAAGCTATCCGGTTACTTAACTGTGTTGAGTGGGTCGACGATTAAGCTAGTGTCCTTACCCATGCCCTTCCTGTGAGGGCATCTGCAAGATATCTATCAACAGAACTCTTACCTCACTTCTTATCAGCTTAGGCTATGACGGGGTGTGGGGTTATTTGCAAAGCAGAACCTGACTGCGAACGTTAACAGGGGCGCTAGAGGATACAACCATGTGACCGTTACGAGTGACCTTACCACTGCTTACTTATTAGTGAGCTTTGGCAAGACCACTAGATGAGGTGATGTATGACAGTAAAACACACGGCGGGGCCATTCAGCTTTAACGGTTATGCAGATTGGTGGGATATATCAGAAGCAAAATTTTACACCGTCACCGACAAGGAAGGGATTGTAGTTGCTTTTGTAAAAGAGTGGTCAGATGGAAAAGCTGAGTCCATTGGCAATGCAACTTTATTCAGCGCGGCGCCCGAACTACTTGAAGCACTGAAAGCTGTTGTTGCAATAGATGACCGCGATACTGATGTTTTTAATGGAGCAAAGGCTGCCATTGCTAAGGCAACTGGAGTAGACGCAATGATTAAGGCGAGAGGGTGAGATATGGGGAAGATGACTTTTGTTGTTGAGTTCGAGGATGGGAAAGAACCGGCAATAAGTAAAGCCACTGAGATTCTCGGCGGGAAGTTGATTAGGGCCTCATTCAGGGACGGAATACTTAATGTGGATGACATCAATCAAGAAGCCTTAGCTGTTGAGCTTTGGAATGAGTTAACGGAATTAACTCAAAGCAGCGAAACGGAATGGGAAGATGAGCCTTACGCTGATTTTTATCGCGATGCAGTGACCAATCTTCTCGAAAGCATTCAGAACCAATTTCAGGACTAACCCTCCCCACCCCCACCAATCCCCATAGTAAATAACTGACAACTGTCGGTGTTTTGCTGTGGGCTAAACACAAGGAAATGAGCATGGCAGACGAAAACACCGGCTTGGTGGTAATCGACATTAAGCCTGAACAAGCTCCAAAGCTATATGTGGCTGGCGGCCTTGATAGCTATCTGGAGTACATCCGTGAAATGACACGCGAAGTGCCAGATGTCACAACAAAAAAGGGTCGTGACAGAATTGGCTCTATAGCCAGAATGATTGGCTCAAGTAAGAAAGCTGTAGAAGAGCCGGGGCGTGATTACCTGCGCAGCTTAAAAGACCCAATAAAACCGGCAGAAAAGGAACTAAAACGTTTTGTTGATGAATGTGATGATATCCGTGACGCATTTCTTAAACCACGCATCGAGTGGGAAGCCGAACAGGAACGGCTAAAGCAGGAAGCAGAAGCCAAGGCGAAAGCTGAACAGTTGGCGGCTGAAATTGAAGTGGCCCATGAGATGGGCCTGCTGATGAATGACGCTTTCGACCGCGCTCAGGCCGATAAGAAGGCTGAAGATGAACGCTTACAAAAAGAGCGTGACGACCGGATTGCAGCAGAGGCTGCCGCCAAGGTTAAGCGGGATGCTGACCTAGCGGCACAACAAGAGCGTGAAGCATCAGCGCGCCGTGAGGCTGAGTTGAAGCTTCAGGCAGAACAAGCAGAGCGTGACCGTGTTGCATTGGCTCTTAAGGCTGAGCAAGACAAGAAAGATGCAATCGCCAAGGCCGAGCGCGAGAAGCAGGAAGCTATCGCAGCCGA
Organism: Yersinia sp. LJYL362; assembly: GCF_048323875.1. Classification (NCBI taxonomy): domain Bacteria; kingdom Pseudomonadati; phylum Pseudomonadota; class Gammaproteobacteria; order Enterobacterales; family Yersiniaceae; genus Yersinia; species Yersinia sp. LJYL362. The sequence continues at coordinate 8,600 of NZ_JBLWEX010000310.1, read as the reverse complement.
ACAACGTAAAGCGCAGGAAGAAGCAGATCGCATTAAACGTGAAGCTCAGCAGAAAGAAGATGCCCGGCTAGCTGAAGAGAAGCGCATTGCTGATGAAGCAGCGGCGCGAGCAGCCAACGTCGAACACAAGCGCACTATCAATCAACAGGCTGTGGCTGATTTAGTTGATGCCGTGGATATTGAAACGATAGTCAAAGAGTATGGCGCTACCAATTTACTTGATGAAATCAACGAAACAGAGGTTATTTCTTGGCTTGAAAATCAAGGCTACACCGTAACAGAAGTCGAGTAACTCCCCACCCCCACCAATCCCCAGAGTAAATAACTGACAACTGTCGGTGTTTTGCTGTGGGCTAAATACAAGGAAATGAGCATGGGCATTTTATTTACCAACACAGATACAAACCCATCTGTTGATAGCGGGAAGTCCAAAGCAGTGAAAATCGGCGACTTCACAATATCAAACTATGCAGACGGAACAATTTGGATTGAATCCGATTCGGCTGGTGATGCTGGGTCATTTGATTTCAAAAAGTTCGAAGCCGCTATTAAGGCATTTTACGAAGCAAACCTTTAAACATTAAACCGGAGTATCCCATGCATACCTTTTGTATAGCAGGGTGGCCTTGCGTGGGCTGCTCTGAGACTTTGCTCGACCGTATATTCCGCAACGCTAAGAACGCAGCTAAGCGGCTTATTGAGATATTAAATCAGCGAGGTGAGCCATGAGAATAAAACCGAATGGTGACGGCACTGTGACCGCATCTCAAGTGCATAACGGCTTCAAAAAGCGTTACACGAAGTCTTTCCCAGATACGGCGCAGGGAATTCACGAAGCATACCGGTGGTGCCAGATTGTTTGGCTTGGCTGGGATGATTCGCAAGACATGGAGTATGCGGCATGACGGAAGAACAATTCAAAGAGCTGATTATCACAAGGCGCGAATCATTAAAGAGTATGGACACTCTGGCCTTTGTTAAAAATGAATTGGAGTGCGGTCGTGTGTCGGCTGAACAACTAGCAATCATGGCACTGGACGCGATGGGGATTAAAGGCGAATTGGTTGAGCAAGTAAGGGAATCAGCAGCCAAAAAGCGTAAATCATTTATGGAGGTGATTTGTGGGTACCGCAACATTAATCCTTGGTGAATCTGGTACAGGGAAGTCTACCAGCTTGCGCAATCTCAACCCCGATGATTGCTTGCTTATTCAGGTCGTAAGGAAGCGGCTACCGTTTAAATCAACAAACTGGCAGCCATGGGATGCCACCAAGAAGACAGGAAGCATTATTGCAACGCATGACTGGTCACTAATCAGGGAGGTCATTAATAGGGCGACAAAATACGGGAAGAAAATAGTCATCATTGATGACTTCCAATATGTGATGTGTACCGAATTCATGGATTCAGTAAACGAAAAAGGATTTGATAAGTTCGCACAAATGGGTCGTCACATGTGGGACATCATTAAAGCAGCGCAGGACGCGCCAGATGACTTACGAATTTACTTTATGGCCCATACCGAGGAAACCAACCTTGGGCGCGTCAAAATGAAAACTATCGGCAAGATGCTGGATGAAAAAGTAACGGTTGAGGGAATGTTTACCATTGTTTTAAAAACATCTGTCCATGACAAAAAATACTTTTTCACAACCCAAAATAATGGCAATGACACCGTTAAATCCCCCATGGGCCTCTTCGAAACTGAAGAAATTGAAAATGATCTTCTGACTGTAGATCGGGATATTTGCGATTACTACGGCATCAATAATGTTCACCAAATTAAAGGAAACGCAGCATGAGCAATGTAACTTTCGTCTATGACCAGGATTCGGGTTTATCAGCAGGGTTAAGTGGCTTCATTAGTGAGTCTGGCGCCTACGTCTTCACCATTTCAGAAGCTAAATATGTGATCAGCTCTGGTGGTGCTAAATCAGTTGAGTTCTCTGTTGAAACTGATGATGGGCGCAAGGCAAATTACCTTAATGTTTACACCGTCAAGAAAGACGGAAGTTCTAATACGCATGGCGTAAATATGATAAATGCGATGATGGGCTGCGCTGGCGTTAAGCAGCTCACCATGGTTAAGAATGAAGCTGGCGTTGATGTGGCCCCTGAGTTTGTAGGCCGCAAGTTAGGTCTGGTGCTGCAAAAAACGCTCAAAACAAAAGATGATGGTCGTGAGACTTACAGCTTTGATATTCGCATTCCGTACTTTGCACAAAGCCAGAGAACGCTACAAGAACATGTAGCCAATGCCCCGGCAGAAACAATAGCGAAAATGCTAACCACCCTGAAAGACAGGGATGAGCGCAAGCAAGGTCATGCGGCGCCGACCCACTCAGGAAACTACCAGGGTGATGAGCAGTTCTTTGCGGAAGACCCGCGCTTCTAGCCGATAATTAGGTAACCACCATGCAGCCAGAACAAATACTGGCCTGCCTCCGCTCCCACCCAGATGCATATATAACCTCATTCCACCGGTCAATTGGCAGCGTGGGGCATGGTCGTTTGTCTGGTGGCGCAACTGGCGGGTGTACGTTGAATTATAAAGACTCATTCTACAAAGGGTTAGGCGAGGGATTTGAGGCGGTATCGATACACATCGGCCTGACGTATGTGAGAAACATGCGTCATTTGCTCACGGAAGAGCGCTGGGAGATTAAAGGGATATCAGCTCAGGGAACGATATACCGGCTCAAGCAAGAGTTTATGCCCGTCAACCCTAGCCCGTTCTGCTCGACTCAGGAAGAGTTGTTAGCGCGGCGTCAAGAATGCCTACGACTGCTTTCGGCAGCCTAATCCCCCACCCCATTACAGCAATCTGCTGAGGAATAGTTATGTCTGAAAATACTGATTATGAAACGTTAAAAGCTGAGCGCGATGCGGCAATGGCTCTGATATCTCGACTAGTTTTCGAGAATGCGGAGCTTACCGACAAGGCTGCCAGTGAGTTATCAAATGCGTGGTTGCTGCATCGCACCATGATGGGTGCACAAGCGGCTCTTTTCTGCATTACTCAAGGCAAGTTAGGTCAAGCAAGGGAATGGCTTGAGGGTACTACTGACGAGGCTCAGTTGGAAATTCCAGACAGAATGGAGGTGAATGGCTTGCAACGTTGGTTTGATGAAAACATGACCGGACTCATTACCCACGCCAAGGCTGTAGAAATAATCAAAGCTGAAATGAATGCCACCAAGGCGGCGTTTAATAAGATAAAGGCTCAGGGTATTGAAGAGTTTGCTGATAATTGGCAGGGGAAAGAATCACACAGTCAAATTTCAGAAATGGCTCGTCGATTCGCCGCCAGCCTGAGGAGCGCACAATGATTGCACAAACTAGCACTAACAAAGACGGCGAAAAAGTATATCGCTACGCGGAAACCAATCTGATTTTCACTATCGCAGAAGATGAAAAGTTAGTTCATTGCTTTGATATCGATGAGCCGCAGACAGATTTACTGAAGTTTGTCCCGAGCATGTCAGTTGTACTTGAGTCTTTCGGAATATCTATAAAAGACTTCAAAAAGGATTTTGGTGGGCGCGGGTTGTCGTTATCTGACTATCACAATATGCATGACATCGAAATTGATAGTCTCACTTCCGCAATGGGGTGTGCTGATGAATAACCTCAAAGAACTGAGAGAGCACTGTGAAGAAACGATGGCTATCTCGCCCATGCGATATGCCTATATCCCTGCTTCATCAATTATCACTCTAATAGAGAGAATTGAGAAAGCAGAAGCGGCGTTATTAGCGGCAAACGAGAAGCTGAGTAAGCCGGTTGTGCTGCCGAAAGGTTACTCAGTTCGTGCCGGTCATCCGATTAACGAAGGTGAGCGTCATGTCCTGATACCCAAAGAGGGAGGAAGATGGCTTTCCCGCTTCGATGTTGCACATGCAATTCGTGTGGCCGGTTTCACGGTAGAGAGGGAGCCAGTACCAGTTAAATACATCGTCATTTTGCAAAGGGCTTGGTGCAATGATAGTGGCTCAGGAATCAATTATCACTCTGACCTTATTGAGTTTGATAAGCGAGATAAGGCAATAAAGTACGGTTTTGAACTTCAGGATAGCGACGATTTTAATATCGGCGTACTCACCAATGGCGTTCTTACATCATTCGACTGGATGGCTAAACCACTTGCAGAAACCAAGGATTCTTTAGCAAGAATTGCCAGCGGAATAGGCATGGAGGGGGATGCAGATGGCAACAATGACAGATGAAGAGCTAGTTAATAAAGCAACAGAGCTTGCTGGGCGATTCTACGCAGCTCACGGATACTCGCATCGTGAGGGGTTCAAATATTGGGAATCACCTCACCCACAAGAACGGCTAATGTGGGAAATGGCTTGCGATGCGTTTGAGTTCATTCGTGGTTCTGATGTTCGCTCCGCGCTTGATGAGATTGAGGGGAATGCAGATGCTGAGTAAAGAAGATTTGAAAGAGATTATCAACAGTTCAGCTAGTGATTTAACAATCACTCTGGCCACCGAACTGCTATCACTGCGTGAGCAACTTGCAGAGTTGAAGAAGATGGAACCAAGTTTCTACCTGCTAAAAACTCCGCATTATGATGCTTGGGGTGATGTGTGTGACTTACGGTGTTATGAGGATGAAACTGATGCCAGCAAGGCCAAAGATGATTTTGGTGGGATTATAGTGTCAATATTCACAGCAGCCAAGCCAACGGAGGGCTAATGCTAATCGGCTTTGTTCTTCTCATAAGCTCATGCGGCTTTGATGCCTGTGATGCTCTACCTGTTACCGAAGATATCTACCCTACTCAGTCCGAATGCCAGCAAATATCCACGCTGATTAAAGAGCGCAGGCCCGACGCTGTGCTCATGTGCAGCGAAGTGTATCGGTAAGAGATTCTCGCATCCCAATGGCTCGCTACGGCGGGTTTTTTATTGCCCTAAATTCAGAGGTTACCCATGCAACACTTAGAAATCACCATGCCAGACGGCAGCAAGTGGGCCGTACCAACTCATGTAATTCAAACCCACGCTTCAAATAATGATGTCGAAATCTCTCACGAAGAGGATATAGAAGATTGGGCAGAAAATAATATGGATTGGTCTGATGTTGAAAAGTTCGCCGTAATGACCACCCCGCCTGAAGCGGATTATCAGGAAGGTTGGGTAAATGGCGAGAAGAAATTTATAGAGCGCTAACCCCACCACCGACTCACAGAAACGGATTTCACTATCTGGAGATTCCCTATGCGTATAACCATCACAGCGCCGGATATCGGCTGCTCTGATTTTGCCAATCGAGCATTAACGCACTTTGTTAAAGGCCGGGCCAGCGGTGAATTTACGGGCCCGTCAGGAATGGTAAGTAACTCATGTTTCGCCGCTGTTTGTACTGAGAAACCAAACGGTAATTATTCAGTTAAGTGCTGGCGCGAACCTACAAATATTGCGGAGGCCGCGTAATGGACGATATCAGCGAACTAATTCTTACTATTGCCCGGGCGCCGGATGACGGCCGTGACCACAAAGAAGCCTACCTGTGGGATATGAAAATAAAGCAGCGACTACGAACCGGCGATAAATCAAAGAGACCGGTACCGAAGCAAGCTGTCCCGCCAACGCCAGTGAAAACGGTGAAGTCAGTGAAGGCAAAAGTGAGAAAGATAATGGAGGCGGCATGAGTGAAATCAAACACCCGGCAATCCGTTACCACGGTGGAAAATTCAGATTGGCACCCTGGGTTATCAGCCACTTCCCCGACCACACGCATTATGTAGAACCTTTCGGCGGCGCGGCATCTGTATTGCTGAGAAAAGAACGAAGCTATGCAGAGGTCTATAACGATTTAGATGGCGACGTGGTTAATCTCTTTTTCGTTCTGCGCGATATGACACTGCGTGAATGCCTCATCGACTCATTGATTCTGACCCCCTACTCTCGTGATGAATTTACCTATGCATACGGGGAAGCGGAAACGATGGTCGAGAAGGCGCGGAAATTAGTCATCAGGGCAACAATGGGATTTGGTTCTGCCGGCGCGACAAAAGGAACAACTGGTTTTCGTCTGGATACCAAACGCAGTTCTGCAACCGCTCAGCACTTGTGGGCAAGGATGCCTGAAAACTTAGCAGCAGTTGGCCAGAGGTTCGAAGGTGTCCTGGTAGAGAATCGCGATGCTGTCCAATGCATGTTAGACCATGACACAGTTTCAACGCTTCATTTTGTTGACCCGCCATACGTCCATGACACCCGCGTTATCTCATCGCGATATTACCGCCATGAAATGGACAATAACGCTCATTTAAACCTACTCGATACCGTCAATAAACTTGAGGGGATGGTCGTGCTTAGCGGCTACAACACTGATATGTACAACGACATTCTCACCGGCTGGCAAAAGCAGGAAAAGCAATCCTCGGCAGCCGGACGGAAAGGCTCGGTTAAGCGACTTGAGTGTCTGTGGCTGAGTCCTAATATCATCAGCGGGAGTAAAGCAGCATGAAGAGAAAAATATCAGACGGTACCTGGTTCTGGATATTCCTCATTGGGTACTCGATAGCAGCAGCGCTCTACATCGTTAGTAATGCGGGGTAACTGTGACTCCTGAAGAGAGACAGAACGCGCTCCAATCGGCTGCAAGAAACTGTAACAACGAAATTAAAACCACCCTCGCCGCTCTGCCGGCCAACACAAACAAAGACTCCATCACCCGCCCTATCATCCTGCGCCATTACGAGAAGATAAAGCCACTTGGCTACAAGCTGGCTTGGCTTCTTTTCGCCATCGGCGTTCTGAATGGTCAGTTTAAGTGGAACCGGTGATGGGATTGATAAAGAGATAAGAGGCAAAATTGGATAAATACAGAATTACTCCGGAAGTTGCACGGCAGATGCTTGATTATTATGGTCAACCATACGATAGGATGGTTGATGATAAAGAGCGACGCAAGATCACATCCATAAGTAGAACTACGGCCTACGAACTTGCGCAGGTAGGCCGATATCCAACAAGGCGAAAAATGGGCGTTGGCAGTAAAAAATGCGGGTGGCTGTTATCAGAATTACTCCACTGGATACATGATCAACCTCAAGCAGATAAAGCAGCGTAACTGCTTAGTATTGAAACGTTATCGGCCTTATCACCAAGAAGAACAAGCCTATCCATCCACACATCCAGCGCCGCGCGTTTTTCTGGCAGATACTGACTCCGGTTATATACAGCCATTACGCCCCCCATCACATGCCCGAGAAGCTGCTCCACTACGTGAGGCGCTATACCGAGATCATTAAGTTTGGTGGAAAACGTGCGCCTCAAATCATGTGGCGTCCAGCTTTCTCCGTGCTTCAATCGCCTCCACATGAACCTGCACATTTGACTAACAGACTCGCCGCTCTTGAGTTCACCTAGAATGTATTCTTCTGCCTTCGAATCCCTCTTAAACTCTTTCAAAAAATCCGCCATTCTAGGGGGTATTGGTCTTACAATTTTATTGCTACCTTTACTATTTTCCTTTGGCACTGTCCAAATCAGTTCGTCAAAATCCCATTCTTTCCACTTCGACAATCTCACCTCATGAGTTCGGCAGCCAAATACAAGAAGAAGTTTAAGAAGCCTTGCATGATAGTTATTGACGTTGCCAGCATGGATCATCTTCCATAAAGTTCCGATTTCTTTATCATCCAGAACTCGATCCTTTTTGTTTGCCTTTTTTCCGACGTCGGCAACGGTAAGCATGTCTAGTGATGTTGTTTCACCATACCTCCGGACGCCGCAAAACTTCATGGCCTGCTTTGCAGCAACCATTATATTTCCTGCGGCGACTGGATACTGTTTTCTTGTTCTGTCGAAACACTTAAGCCAATGCCTGGTTTCAATGTCCTTTAGTGCCATATCACCGATGAATGGATAAATGTGTTTTTCAAATTGGTTTCGCTTAGCTTTGCTGTCACTGCGGTTGTAATCAGCATACTCGGTGATCCAGTACTCAAGGGCATCCCTCACGGTCACTGGAGATAGGCGCTCATCAAGTTCCTCTTTAATTCTAGTCTTCGGATTGCAACCCTCCGCTAGCCAAGTGCGGCATTCATCCCTTTTCTCTCTAGCTAGCTTTAAACCAACATCAGGATATGATCCTAGCGACACTCTATCCAAGCGGCTATCCCGCCCACCGAGACGATAGGCATAAACCCAACTAATATGACCTGCTTTGCTAACTCGGATTGATAACCCTTTACCGTCAGCCATAAGCATTTCTTTATCACGTAAAACACCCTGAAGGGATTTGAGTTTTTTATCACTCAGTTTGTTGATCTCTGCCATACTCATCCGCCGTGATACACACAGTGATACACGTAATACCATAAAATGCGGTTTGGTGGCGATAAGTGGCGACAGATAAATGCATAAAATCGCTTGCTGCTCATGCCTTGCGGAAAACAATGTGGATAGGTTACGATTGATGGCGATAAGGTAATTAGAAAAACCAACGCCTTCTAATATTTAGACCCATTTTCCCGTGCAGGGGCGGTTACCCCCTGCACATTAACTATGATGCCGATGAACTACGATGCTAATGAACTACGATGCCAATGGCTTTTTTTTTAACATTAGTGACTACAATA
>NZ_JBLWEX010000309.1:0-48507 GCF_048323875.1 Yersinia sp. LJYL362 | reverse complement strand
CCCATTTCAACATACTACGCGCGTAGTATGTTGAAATGGGTGACTATTATTGATACCTATTCATATATTAATTATTAGTGGTTGATTGGGTTACTTTAATTAACTTGTTGGAATAGGTTACGATAAGTGTTGAACAATAAATGTTCTTGTGATAGTGTGAATGGGTTACTTATTATTTTTATTTGGAGGCGTTATGAAAATCCATTTTCGCGATTTAGTTAGTGGTTTAGTTAAAGAGATCGATGAAATAGAAAAATCAGACCGGGCGCAGGGTGACAAAACTCGGCGTTACCAGGGCGCGGCCAGAAAGTTCAAAAATGCCGTGTTTATGGATAAGCGGAAATATCGTGGTAACGGTATGAAGAATAGAATATCGTTAACAACATTTAATAAATATTTAAGTCGAGCACGTTCTCGTTTTGAAGAAAGGCTTCACCATAGTTTTCCTCAATCTATAGCAACTATCTCAAATAAATATCCTGCATTTAGCGAAACAATAAAAGATCTGGATAATAGACCCGCTCATGAAGTTAGAATAAAACTTAAAGAATTAATAACTCATCTTGAATCCGGGGTTAATTTATTAGAAAAAATAGGTAGCTTAGGAAAAATAAAACCGTCTACAGCTAAAAAAATAGTTAGCTTAAAAAAAATATACCCATCATGGGCTAATGATCTAGATACTTTAATTAGTACTGAAGATGCTACAGAATTACAACAAAAGTTAGAGCAAGGGACCGACCTACTTAACGCATTACATTCTCTAAAAGTTAACCATGAAGTTATGTACGCATTAACGATGCAGCCGTCTGACAGAGCTGCATTAAAAGCTAGGCATGACGCAGCCCTTCACTTTAAAAAGCGAAACATCGTACCTATCGATTATCCCGGCTATATGCAACGAATGACTGACATACTGCATCTTCCAGATATAGCTTTTGAAGATTCGATGGCATCACTTGCTCCTTTAGCATTTGCTCTCGCAGCTGCTAGCGGTCGTAGACAAATTGAAATACTAATTACTGGTGATTTTGAAGCCAAAAATAAAAGTATCATTAAATTTTCTGGTCAGGCTAAAAAAAGAATGGCGGTTTCAGGTGGGCATTATGAAATATACAGTTTAATTGACTCAGAACTATTTATTCAGAGATTAGAGTTCTTACGTTCTCATAACTCAATACTTCGATTAAAAAATTTAGAAATTGCACATGATGAACATCGTACTGAGCTGTCTGTTATTAACGGCTTTGTAGCTAAACCTTTAAATGATGCAGCAAAACAGTTCTTTGTCGATGACAGGAGAGTATTTAAAGATACTCGTGCAATTTATGCTCGCATAGCATATGAAAAATGGTTTAGAACAGATCCCCGCTGGGCTAAGTGCGATGAAGATGTTTTCTTCTCTGAATTATTAGGCCATGACGACCCAGATACTCAACTGGCATATAAACAATTCAAACTGGTAAATTTCAATCCGAAATGGACACCTAATATTTCAAATGAAAACCCTCGCTTAGCTGCACTTCAAGATCTTGACAGTGATATGCCTGGCCTTGCACGTGGCGACGCTGCTGTCCGTATCCATGAGTGGGTTAAAGAACAACTGGTGCAGAATCCTGCAGCAAAAATAACTGCATACCAAATCAAGAAAAATTTAAATTGCCGAAATGACTTAGCCAGCAGATACATGGCATGGTGCGCTGACGCGCTTGGCGTTGTGATCGGTGATGATGGACAGGCAAGGCCAGAAGAACTCCCACCATCGCTCGTGCTTGATATTAACATTGATGATACTGACTCTGAAGAAGATGAAACAGAGGAAGACGTTACTGATGAAGAAATAGACGACACCGAGTTCGACATATCAGATGATGATAGTGATGAAAATACGCACGAAGAAAAACCTCGCTTTTCAGCACCAGTTCGTAGAGGTGAAAACGCTTGGCTAATTAAATTTGAATTTGCTGGCAAGCAATATAGCTGGGAAGGCAATGCGGCCAGTGTTATGGATGCGATGAAAAAGGCATGGGAAGCCTATATGTAAGACTAAATGGCTGGGACCATGGTCCCAGTCTTATCGCTTATGTGCCAACCATGCTTTTATTACAGGTTCATAATCAATTGGAAAATCATTATCGGTAAAATGAGCATCATCGCCAGTGAATGCCCCGTATTTTTTAGGTGAAAAATAACGCTTTAGCTCACGGAAAGTACTAGGAAATCCATCGGTAAAAGTACCGATGATAATAAATGGCAGTGCAATTAATATAACCCACCATCTGGCAACAAAATGATAAACCTGAAGGTGTTTACCATTATAATAATATTCAGCATAAGTGAAGAATTTCAGCTTTCTATAGAGATAGATAGAGTTATGTTCAGAGCGCGATATTTTTAACTTAGTATAACCTTTACTTTCCGGATCAATATATTGATAACCCATCCTATAAATTTCCTTTAATAGTTATCTTAAAATACATACCATTTTCCATAGCTACCAACCAACGATCACCACAAACTTGCCAATACTTTACGTTAAATAACCTTGTCAGTCATAACGTAGGACTTTCCTCTCTAAACTGAGACAGTACCTCCACCTTAACGACCTTGATAGTGGTATTCGTAGTGCCATATAATATTCGTTTTATACACACGCTCTAGCTTATATGGGAAGATGTTGGCTATTTTTGGGGCGTCGCAACCTGCATTTACTGGGGTAAATATAGGTTCAATTTTTCCCGACAGATAGATAACGTATCTTGGATGATGATGATAATCAGTATTCAATTCACTGATGCCTGTGACCCAATCACCATCATATGGCCCACCTACAAGTTTAATATCCATAAAAGGCTCACATATTATCTTTGAGTTTTGTTATGCAATCCTCAATGACTTTAGCTAGCAGAGGATATTCACCAGCATCATCTTCGCGCATTGTCTCAAGCGCGGCGTTCATCTCGCCGATAGCTCTCTGTAGAGCCTGATACTGCAATGTCTGTAATATTGTCACTTCACTCATCACAACCTCGTCTAGTTATTCTTTATTACGCCCTAAACCACCTGTAACCGTTTAAGGACGGCATACTGCCCGGCAGTAAGCTGATCCATGTGCTCACTCATATATAGCCCTGATATCGTCGCTTGTATTAAGCGGACCGGCAGCATAGCTAGTTGCTTAAACTCTTCCAGTGTCAGTGCAGCCCGAATCCAACCAAGCGGGATAGGAAGCCCAGCACATGCCTCCTCAATTGGTTTAATAGCCGTGGCCGCAGTGTTATCAAGTGATCCAACTTGAGATCTTATATCTATATCAGATCCACAAGTTAGATCCGGTTCTGCGGCCACAGGCACTTCCAGTTTATCGTTGCAGAACGATAAGGAAGCATCAGACCGGCGAGCCAGAATGTCATGAATGAATGACCACGACTCGGGATTTATCGACCACACGTACCCAAGGCCCTGAGAGCGCGGTAGGCGGCGTTTGTCGGTAGAGTAACCAAATGCCTCACATATCTGTCTGAAAACTGTCTCAGGGCGTTTGGGCTTGCCCTTTTGGCTTATATAGCCCCCAAATCTCAGCACACTGTTAAATTCTTCGGCACGTTCTTTGTTCATGAGCTGTTCCATTGCGGCTTTCATGCTTTCTTGCGTGGCTTCACCCTTGCCAGTATCTGGATCAATTCCGCATGTTGAGAAATAGGCTCGGGCGGCTTTACGATGCAGAGAAGCAAAGGTTCGCTGAGTTACTTCCATGACTGGCCGAGTCTGGACTGTAAAACTTGTTACTTGAGGTTGCATTTTAGAGAACTGGTCATCTGCCTGTTCTCTGTTTAGAGCAGTGATCGATACGAATTCATTTCTATGGTTTTGCTTGAACTGGTATGTAAAGACAATAGCTTGTTGTTCGCGGTCAATTCGCGCTGCTGTTAATTCGTCCATCGTCATTAGTTCAGCCAGAGTTAGTTTTTTCTTGCCAGCATCCATAATAAATTTAAGTGTAGGTTCAGTGACTGGCAGCAATAGTTCTTTCTCAATCTCCCAGCGTGTTAGCTGAGCTTTTTCTATTTCTGAAATTGAACGTTTAGACAGCAACTCTTCACGTTGTTCTTGGCTTGGCGTCTCAGCCTCAAGATGTCGAAGAACAGTTAGATCCCAGACGCGTTCTTTAGAGTTTTTACGTAGGGCTTTCCCTTCGTCACTTAATTGTTGGTTTTCCGCTAAATGGCAAACTTTATAGCCATCTGCGTGTAATATGCAGATCAGGTTGTTAGCAAAATCATTTCTGGCTTTAGCTTCCATCCCCGCAATTTTAAATTTCAGTTTGACGTAGGTGGTATCAGCCAGTCCAAGTGATAGCCGATCACCATCAAAGATTGCATCAGTAAATTCATCATTAATATCTGCAGTGTCGAGTAAAGCCTGTAGAAATCCTCGTTTGATACTCTCAGCGCTCTCCTCTTTACGTCCAGGAATTTGCCCTAACCCGACCATGAACTCAGTCGCTGTTCTGTCACGACGTAACATCTGGATGGCATCTGAAGGAACAATCTGACCGCAGAACGAACCAAAATGGCGTGTGAAGTGAGGTATTTCGATAGATACACCTGACGATATAGCCGGGCTGTAAATGAGTCCATCATAAAGCGGGGCACGTTGATTAGGCGCATCGGTGAAATCAATCACCTCTTGTTCCTGTTTCATATCTTGGCTTACATAAAGCCACTTCTTTTCTGGCCAGCGGTCACGTAACTGCAATAGCAGCTGCTCGGCAAAGTTCGTAGAGTCAGTAGCCAGAAGAAATTTTTCGCCTGTCTCAACAGCTTTTAGTATTTCGGTGATAATTCTATTGGTATCTGTATAAAACACTCGCCGGGCTTGGCGTTTGCCATCTTTTTCATAGGTCACATCTACAGGAAGTTCGACAACATGTATCTGAGTCCATGTAGATAGCCCGACTTGCTCACGTTTGGCCAGCGCCAGTTCGCAGAGGTCAACAAGGATGTCACTGGCATCGGCATCGACTAAAAGTGCATGATCATCGGTCATCGCGATAGATTCAATTAGCCTGTTGAAAACGTCAACGGGATGGGCCATTGCTTTCCCCGATAAAGTTGCCCGGAGTCCCTGAGTCGCTTCATCCAGTCCGAAGAAATCATGCTTAGTCATCAATGGCCGCCAGCATCCCTTAACTGTACTGTTGATACAGATGGTTGCTTTGTTGGCGTAAGGGGCTATATCTTTAGCGCCCTCATCCCCGTAGTGAACTATGTCAGTTTTTATACGCTGCCCGAGATCGTTACGCGTCATCATATCCCACAGACCACCGATCAGGCTGACGCGGTGGGCCACAGAAACGCCACGTTCGGCAGCATGCATCAATGGTCTAAGCAAGTGTTTAGACTTACCTGAGCCCATGCCAGCCCGAACAATCACAGGTCCCCGTAGTGACTTAATATATGCCAATACTTCTGGGGTGATTTGAGGGGTATTAAACCGTTTATATGTGATGTGATCTGGACGTAGCGCGGCATTAGTTACCCGTTCACTGAATGACCGGAAAGCCTGTGCATTTTGACATTTTTGTTCAAACCGTCGTTTAACTCGGCTGATAACAGTATTTTTGAATGCATCATCCGCACCTAACTTTTTAAGTTCAGCGCAAATTAAAAGGATCAATTCTTGTGGTGATATTTTAGATGGGCATAGCATCATACCTGCATCAATACAGGCGGTTAACTGGCGTGAGAATGCTCGGCGGTGCTGTTTAGCAGTTGGGGCCACGCTTAATGCCAGTAATTCTGCATCAAAAATATTACCTGATATCTTCAACCTATTTTCAATAGCAAAGAGCTGCCTATTGGTTTCAGTTATGCCTTTAGCTTGGAATAAGTCATTGAAGTCACTGAATTCTTTTTCATCTTTATTGAATAACGGTCTGGTACATTTAACGTTCGGGAATTTTTTTATTACTTCAATACCTGTTTTTATACCGGTATTCCCTTTTCCTTCAGTAGCTGATTTTTGGTCATTATCGAGAGCACACCAGATCTCAATTCCTGGATAAAGTGAATTGAGTTGTTCGACAACTTTAATCACGTTATTTGCAGCAACCGCCACAATAACGGCATCGAAACGTTTTTTTGCTGCCATGTAAACCGACGCACCGGTTGCGAACCCTTCAACAACACAAACACGTTCAGCCCCACGTAGTTTGCCAATAATATGACAGCTTCCAGAGAACGGAGCTGGCGCATCTGGGCCAGCTCCCATATCTACCGCACGAGTTTGGATTTTTGCGCCGTTACTAAATATCCGTTGCCAGCCAATAATTTTCCCGCTAAACCGCCCATCTATGTGTGATAGGGGAATGGCCATGCATTCGCGTCTGGTTAATTTTTCGCCATTGTGACCACGGTCCCAGAGGCTAACTCTACGGACATTAGTCATTGGTAATATTTGAGATATTCCCTTTTTTACTACATAAGGGTGAGTTCCATCTTCAATCGGCGAATCTGCAAACGCTTGCAGAAATTCTAAATATTCTTGTAGGTCAGCGGACCGGTGCTGGCTATTAAGAAGTTCAGCAACCCGTTTCTGTTCCTCACGTTCAATGCGCTTAGCTTCGGCTTGTTGCTTTCTTTCAAGCTCTTTAGCTGTCATTGGGACCGTGGTCCCAGTGGTCCGTTCTTTATACCGCCGATACTCGGCAAATAAGAATTGAAGCCCACTCCATACACCTGCGTCTGCACCTTTAGAAACAAAGTTAACGAATGGGTATTTGATGCCGTCTGGCGTGGATTCTAAGCGTGAGTAAATCTCAACCTTGCCGCGTAGCTTGGGGCTGGTAACAGCCGGTGCATGGCCTGTATATTTCGTGAATTTTTCAGAAGGACCACGAGAAGTGGTTAATTGAATTTCTGATGAGCACTCATTCCAGTTAATACCAGCGGAATTAGCCAGGGAAGCTAGCTCAGAATTTGCTGCATCAAGTAGTTCAAATGGGTCAGAGTTAAATAAATGTTGATAAAAATCCGTTATTTTCATATTTCCGCCTAAAAAAAAGCTCTGCACAGTTGCGCACGAGAAGCGGAAACGGCTACAATCAACTCACATTGGACGTGGGTTGTTGATTGTAGACATCCCCGAGTACGAAGCCCCGGTCGCCACAACCGGGGCTTTTTATTGTCAAAAATTTGAGTTGCTCAAATATTGACCTGCCAAGATCACCGCTCATCGGTTATTACGCCACATAATAGCCTTTGAAAGTTAACTTGGCAAAATATGCTTAACACAACATCAAATAGTCGCCTTAATTGTGTGATATTTGGCCACAAAAATTATAGGGTGTATCACAATTATTTCGTCAAGATCCCTTATCACTCGTTGTTTTCTGTCAGCGGACTCAAGCAAAACCTGATTATCTCTTTTGCTAGCAAAGACTTTAATGACTGGTTCATCGCCATTTTTTGTTATGACAACTACCTCTTCACCAGTTATGGGAGTTGCATCTGGATCTGCGATCAGCACCTCACCTTCTGTGTAACGTGGTAAAGAAGCATCATTAGAAACTTTTAATCCATACAATCTACGAGCCGGAACTCTGATATCAACAAATTCTAGAGTATTGACACCTTGGCCGTTTTTTTCTAACCATTCAATATTTGGTCCTGTTAACGTAGTACCAATGATAGGTATGCCCGGCTGTTGATAATTACCAATCCCTGTAAGAACCCATTCAATGGGTCGATCCAATTCTCTCGCTAATTTGAAAGCAAGATCTAAGGCAGGCATAGCATTAGAGTTTTCAAGATGTGAGACCCCCGCACTGGTTATCCCAACGCGTTCAGCCAATGCTCTTACAGAAAATCTCTTCTTATCGAGGGCCTTAAGCTCCTCGCGGCGTTCTTTCAGCCAGTCACCACGTTTTTTCATAGTCGAAATCATAGATCACTTTTGTATAGCTGGCTATACACCCCAAAAGTGATGATCACGCCAAAAATTGCCAATTAAACTGGACAAAATGTGCGTAGTCATCTCATAATAAATACATGAAAACGAAAGAAGCTATCAAGATTGCAGGAGGCATAAACAGCTTATGCAAACTGCTTCATTGCAGCCGTGATGCTATCTACAAGTGGGGCGCTGAAGTGCCAGCTCATCGCCAGTATGAACTCGAAGTCAAAATGCGTGGAAGACTCAAGTCGGATTACACGCTGCAGCGGCAGAATGCCAGACGGAGGAATGATGAGTAAATGTCAGCCCCGCGACACCATGTCGTCAGTTGTCATTGCGGCAACAGAGCAAATGCTCATGCAAACCGGCGAAAGCTGTGCGCATTTTGCTACTGAGCGCCTTATTCCTCAGTTAGAAGCCCAGGGATTGATTGATATCGGTACCGAAGGTGTGACTGCTGAAACTTACATACGTTGGCGTAGCCGTTGTATCAAGAGAACAGAGCGGGTCATTACTGGTGAAACCTCAATGCCAGCCGATTGGGTTATTACGTGGATGTCTGCTTTATCTGAGCCGTACAAGGGAAAATGTCAGCAGAAACTTGCAGCATTGCAGGATCTTATGTGGATTCGCCTTCCTAGTTATACCTTGCATTCAACTAAATCAATCGAAGCTGAAATTGATGAAATAACCAGAAAATTTGGTGAAGTATTGATGCATGCCGAGCCAGCTCACGACGGTGTTTATGACTGTAAAGACGACAAACACGCGCTGAGTAAATTGCAAAATAGGCTATTTGAACTGTGTGCATATATAAAGCGCGAAATAGGGAATATCGAATCAGCCACTGGTATTTCTCCTGATGTAATCCAATTAGCTGCGCAAAGTCCTCTCCGCGCTACAACAAGGGGGCATTAATTGTTGCAGCTTAATTATGTGAGAAACCGACTAACAATAGCGTTATTGGGTATTTATAAGCCTAAGGCTAATCAACTGGCTAGTATCGGTGGTTCCATACAGGGAGAGCAGAAATTCAGGGCTAAGCCTACGCGGGAAATTTCATTTGGTGAAAACCATTCAATCACTGTTCCTGCCGAGGCTATACGCTGCTGTGAAGTCCGATCATATAAAGGCAGCTCAGTGCTGCTCACCCCAGAAGCTTTTGAATATTCAGCGTGGCGTAGAGCCGTAAATAAACTGCCTTATACCTATCAGGCATGGGTTAGATATTGCTACGGCGACTCAATTCTGTTTTCAGATCAAATAGTGCTTTGCCATCACGTTTGGTCCGCATTTCTCGTTTATCAAAGAGAAATAGGCGCACCGAAAATGAGTAAAAAAATAAAAACGTTAATGCAATCACTCGTTTGGTTATCAGTACAAGAATCCAAATTAATCACCAACCGTGGCGTCGGTAAATATGACGCTACTGCCCTCAGTACTCTAAGTGGCCTATCTGCCTCTAATTGGAACCAAAACTACCAGCCTCGCTGGTTTGCTTTGTTGCAGATTGGAGCCGCGCTCGATAGGGAGGCATTAACTCATGTTGAACAAGCCCATAGAGCAGAGAACAGCCGCGAAAGCAGTATATGCGGATATTCCAGTTTGTCTTTGTCAGCAGGTAATGCGTAGGAAAGCAGATCCACCGCGTCTACTCCGGTCACAAGCCAGAGATGAATACCTGATGTATTGCCCGACCTGTGGCTTTAGAACCCACCCAGACTGGAATAAACAAGCAGTTATCAGCGAATGGTATGGGGCAAATAAGACCGGTGATCAGCACATCGAATCTTTGTGGATAGAACGTTACGAACAACAACAGGAGTCGCTCGCTGTCCAGCGTTCTAACTCCTGCAATTCTGGGACCACGGCCCCACAATCAGAAGGTAGTTAACCATGCAAACAGAACCATTAATTATTGGCCAGCGGCGCGACCCATTAGATCCAGGCGCAGATTTTAGCCGTAATTACTTACATACGCTTCTGGGCGGCTACGGCCCAAAGCCAAAAGCACAGACCGTTGATGTAACGCCATCAAAATCTACAACCCCGACTAAAAGCCAGTATGAAAAATCGATGGACCGCGCCCGTAAAGTAGTAATTAAGCGTCAGCGTCGTAAATGCGAGGGAATAGCATGAAAATGTTTAAAACTTGTTTCCCATATCTTACCGAGATTGAACTCCCTGCAGATATGGCCGAACTGGTAGAAAAAAAGGCGTTTGATGGCCTGACTGATTCGGCACGTTCAGGGTTTGGCTGGTCGCAAATTGTTCCTGACGTTCGAATGATTATCTCAGATGGTCGGGTGCTATTACTTTATCGTAAAAGTGAACGAGTAGAGAACCGAGCTGCTGTGCAGCAACTGGTCGAAGAGCGCCAGAAAAAAGCCGAAGAAAACGGGGTCGTAGTTTCAGATGATTTATTGCGAGAGTTTGAACATACCGCAACTAATGAAATTATTCGCTTTGCCCCACTAAAAACATGGTCCGCATATATTCTTATCTGCCCTGTTGAAAAACATATCTATGTTTCCGCTGGTAATGCTGCCAAATGCGAAGATGCATTGTCGCTCCTGCGTAAAACTCTTGGCAGTTTATATGCGACCCCTTGGGGCTTTGGTGGGCTGGAAGCTACCGTTCTATCAGACCACCTAAGTTGTGAAGCTGGCAAAACAAACTATTACCCTCTGCCAGATAGCCTGATTATTTCCCCGTTTGGCAAAACTATATTCACAGGTTCTGATTCTTCACTCAAAGGCACGTTTGATGGCGTGGGTATTAATAGCCCTGAAGCTAAGTCGCTTATATCTGGCATGAAAATCAGATCTGTAGAAATGGCCTTTGTTGAACGTCCCGCTGATGGCCAGCTTAAAAATCTGGCTGAGTTTTCATTGCATATCCCGGCAAATGGGAACCTGCACTTCAAAGGTTATGACTATGACAATGATGAGCGGATGTCGGAAGAAGAAGCCGATGACGCTCAACATGTATATGCCGTTGAGATGCTGCTAGTCGCCAGTTACACCCCTCAAATTATGCGCAATTTAGCCACTTTCTTTGGTGTTGCAGACGACTACAACTTTATGGTTCAGGGGTAGTTATGGCGCTGGACTGGTTTCCTCAAGGACCCATGACCCAAAGAGAGGCAGAGGAATTGGCCAGCAGATATCGTTCTGCTGGTCGGGAGGTAACAATCACTCCATCGTTTGATATTGGCAAAAGCCTCGTAATGGTCCGCTTACCAGTAACAAAGAACAAGCCTCGGCCATCCAGCGATTATCAGCAAAAGATGTGGAAATAATCCCTTTTAATTTTCAGCAATAGAGTTCTCTATGCGAGGAAATAGCGATGTTAAAGACAATTACAGCAGCACCCGTTGAGCGTGATAGTCGTGGATTCTGGACTCATCCTGATTTTTTTGTCCCAGCAAACGGAAATGAGTTTGGTGTCGAAGGTGAATTCGATGCGTGGAAAGCATTTAACCGCGTTACGGGCGCTATAGGCTGGATGGAATGTGAAGAAAATGCAGAAGAATTACAGTCTGCATACGATGCCGGTGATTGTGATCTCAGCATGTGGCAACCAACGCAACCAAATGGTGACGGTTGGTTTATGGCATCCATCCACGAAACAGAAGAAGGTCCGGTTTGTTACTGGTTGCGCCCTATCGAATGCGATCCAGAAGCGTTAGCAACCCACCGAGAGCGTTGCCATCTTGAAGCATTAAAAACGGTGCTTTTAGCTAAGCATCAGGCAGCGGTAACAGCGGCACATGAATATTTTTCAGCCTGTGATGTGGGTAAAGAAAGACTTTTTGCCGCAGCAATTTTTGAACGTCTGCGTGTAGCTACCAGAAAGCATAGGGGTGACCTATGAGCTGCGGATATCAAGGATATGAATTTGGTGGCGGCTATTTAGATAGCCAATGTATCGACGGTTTTCTATGGGATATGGATAGCGGTGGTGTTGATAGTAAAGGTGACACCTATTTGGATTTTGGTGGGGAAATCCCCTGCCCGGATTGTAATAAAAATGCATGGATGGCTCATTACCGCGCAGACATCATCGAAATAGGTAAAGAGCAAGGCTTCTGTAGTAAACGGCCAAAAGTGCTGATGTATGGCGGCTACCCAGAGGTTGTACGTAGTGACATTCACGCTATGCGTAAAGCTAAACGTTGGATAAAGCGTGGTTGGTATCAGGGTAAAAAAGAAAAAGCATCAGAAATGCAGGGAGGTCATTGATGGATATGCAAATTTTAAAGCAAATAAATCATTGGGCCGCTTGCGCTCGATTAACCTCAGAATGCTCATCTGTCGTACATGCGGACTTTCTGGAAAAAGCTGCTGACCACATAACCAGCATTGAAAGCCAGCTGGAAGCTGCACAGCAAGAAATTGACGGGTTGAAAGTATGGAAGAAAATCGCTGCTGGAAGATATGAAAAGCTACAAGAACTCAAATCTAAACTTGAGAAAGCAGAAGCCGAGTTATCAGCGGCAAACGAGCGGGTATTACGGGAATATCCAGCAACTCTACCTTGTCCCGTTCGGCTTGAGCCGGGTCTCATCCTTGGCAAGGGGCTTCCTATAGCAATGCTGTTTAGGGCGTTATCACGTAGAGCTGATTACGAGGCTGAAATTGTCGCTATGACACCAGAGCAGCGTGCGGAACATGACCAACGCACGCGTGAGGTGAAAAAGTTTATTAGCGAGTGTATTGCACCACGTGTAGCCGGTTTCAAGGTAGAGGGGGAGTGATGAAAGCTATCGATTTATTTTCTGGGTTCGGTGGTTCTTCAACGGGTGCATCAATGGCTGGTATTGATGTTGTTTGGGCTGGTAATCATTGGCAGGAGGCTGTAGGGATTCACGCACTCAATCACCCAAGCTCACAGCACGTTTGTCAGGACCTCCATCAAGCCGACTGGTCATCGGTACCAGCACACGATTTGCTGATTGCCTCCCCGTGCTGCCAAGGTCACAGTAAAGCGCGTGGTAAGAAATCAGGAAACCCGCAGCATGATGCAAGCCGTTCCACAGCTTGGGCAGTTGTGTCAGCACTTGAATTTCACCGCCCAAAACAGGCTGTCATAGAAAATGTGCCAGAATTCCTCAATTGGGCGCTTTACCCCGCTTGGGAAGCAGCAATGAATGCGCTTGGGTATCAGTTGGCTGCTCATATTGTTGACTGTGCTGATCTGGGTGTGCCACAGAATCGCATTCGAATGTTTATTATCTGCACCAAAAGCAAGGCGCCACTGTTCCTCAACCTTCCACGGCGAGATCACGTATCGGCCAGCACATTTATCAATTTTAATGCTGGCACCTGGTCACTGATAAATAAGCCTGGTCGAGCCTTGCCGACTCTCGAACGTGTCTCTAACGGGCGCAAACAGTTTGGGGACCAATTTTTAATTAGCTATTACGGGAGCACAAAGATTGGGCGCTCACTTGATCGCCCGATAGGTACGATAACAACTCGTGACAGGTGGGCCATTATTGATGGCGACAAAATGCGGATGATAAGCGTAGATGAGGTCATGTCAGCAATGACATTCCCGAAAAATTATCACCGACCATCAAATTCGAAACTGGCGGTTCACATGGCAGGAAATGCAGTTCCACCGTCTGCTATGTTTGAAGTTATCACAGCACTACAGAAGCAATGCTAATGCTGACTAAATGGAATCTGGTAGAGGGGAATGCAGATGCTGAGTGAAGAGCAGTTAGAGAAAATTGCGAATCAGGGGCCTGTTGACATTGGTGGTGCTCAGAATCCAATAGTTACGGAAATGGCTGCGGAACTGCTATCACTGCGTGAGCAACTTGCAGAGTTGAAAGTGTTGCCGCCTGTGGCTGAGGTTGTATCAAAGTTCGGCGACCCGGAAGCATTCGGTGAGCGAGAACTTAACATTCTGGCTGATATTCAGAAAATGCCATATGGAACGCAACTCTTCACAGCAGCCAAATCTGAAGCATTACCACGGCATATTTTCTCAATGCTGGTAAATGAATTGCGCGACGTTCCTGCAATTGGTTGTAAGCGGGAATTGATTATTGGCGTATTAAATCGTCACGGTGTTATTGCTGATTCGGTGGAAAACTAATGCTAAATAGCCATCTGATATTAATTAAAGCTACGGAGCTAATCCCCTGCCCGTTCTGTTCTGGTCCGCCAGTAACGTTTATGTGTGTGCGTGAGGGCTTATCCTACAGACCAATATTTATCCCGATTGATATTGATCTGCCAGAAGATGGAGTGCTTACCAAGGTTAATGTTTTTTGCCATGAATGTGGAGCAACCTCTGAGGAGATCTCGGGAATGATTTACTCAGATAATGACCTTATTCCATTAATTAATGAGGCTAGAGCTAAATGGAATCTGAGAGATAAACGCCACATTGACCTATATCAGGCTGCTTATCAGGTAAATCAAACTAACTATATTGATGAATTTTTCGGAGAGAAGACAGCATGTTGATATTCATGTTCACTCCCGGTTTCAGTATTAAAAAAGGCTCTTTTATGGGGAGAGATAAACCTGATATGAAGATGTTATCTATCAGAACCCCCTTTGGCGCTATCTATTGGTTAAGCGGAAAACCTACATCAGTAATACTTGATGCGGCCCGCTCATCATTAAATGACCCTGATTGGTTTATTAAAAATCATCATGCTGTGCGGCAAGCAAAGCGTCGAGCATCAACCACTCGTCACAAAGAATATATAAAAGCTCAAGATGAAGCGGAAAACCGCTACCGTTCGCGCATTGATGAACTGATGAATGACAAATATCAGTTGGAAATGAAATGCCGTGAACAGGTTAGAGATATTTTGGCATATAGCCGATTAGTTAAGGGGGAATCAGATGGAACATCAACGTGAAACCCTCATGGTCATATTAGCCAGTAAGAGCCAAAAGGCATTGAATGCCGGTGGTGATGGTTTTATATCAGCGGATAGTTTGCGCTTTGATGTTGGCCTTAGTACGCAAGCAATTCGACGTTATCTGGATGCAGCGACAATTAATGGTATTACAGAGCACCGACAAGCATCGGCTGGACGCACTCATAGTTATAGACTGGCAAAGGAGAAGTAATGCTACTCGATCATCGTAGTCTAACCCCTAAAGAGTTGCGTGATATTTGGCAAACCGATCCTCGTATTGCCGCAGGGATTTTCTCCCTGCTTCGCCCCTGCTCTATCGACGGCTGTGCCAGTGATAGTAATCACCTGCTTCCTCACTATTTCACTAGGGAAGATAATTGCCTGGAACTCGATTGGCATACTGAAACCACTCGGCGTGGTGTTGAACCGGCAATATATTTCAACCCCCCATTTTCTAAAGAAGATGCGAATGCGGCCGTTCCTCACAATGGGATGGCCAACTTCTTTAAAAAAGCGCGGCAACAAGCCGAAAAAGGTGTCTATTCTCAATGGTTATTTCGGGCAAGGCCAGGAGAGGGATGGTTTCCATGGTATTTGGCCAGCAGGATTTATTTCATCGTTGGCCGTGTTGCTTTCGTAGATGCGAGTTCTGGCCAACTGGATAACAACCAGACAGAAAATCATGCAATTGCAGAGTTTATACCCGGTAATTTCCCCATGATGGCAGCAGGACTTCCACTGCAGCGTGATTCAATCATTGCATCCGGAGAACGTTTGTTAGAACAACAAGCGAACTGTTACTCTATCTTGAGTCAAAGATACGAACAACTCTTAGGCATTTGATAGCAATAGATAATTAAAACTTGATAGAACTTGCTTTTATCTATTAGACTGTATGAATATACAGTATTGCATAGGTGGGATGATTAATGCGTATTGAAATATTGTTTGATGAGCACAGCAAAGTTCCGGTGAAAACGATTGAAGCATTACGTGCGGAGATAGAAAAAAAACTTACACCGTTGTATCCAAAATTTGGATTACGCATAGCTAATAGTACTAGTAGCATTATTCAGGTTTCTGGTACTAAAAATGTGGCTGAACATGACGAAGTTATAAGTGTAATTCAAGGTGTTTGGGAAGATGACAGCTGGATACCGGCATAGCCTCCCTGCTTAAATATTGTGAGCCGACTACCCTGCTGGGGAGGTAAAATGTATAAGAATAAAATGAGCGATAACTGCCAGTCAGAAACCATGGCATCAAAACTTTTGGAACTTAATGCCTTATTACAAATGGTGCGTCGAACACTCGATAGCCCTGACGCGAGTATTTATATAGATGAGGTTGTTAGACTAATGAATACAGCTAGCGAAATGACTGTTGAGTGTGAACACATAAGGCAGTATATGGACACGTTGATCTACCAACAAAATAGTAAATTTTACGCCAAGTTTAACCATTCTTCGGCATCATAAAACAGTGGGACCGAGGTCCCACTGGTTCATCTAGCGTGTGATTCAATATTAACATTCACTGTTTTATTTAATTGATGAAGAGCCAGTTCAACAGTCTCTACTTTTGATGAATGTTCGACATCCAGCAATCGATCTATTTGCGGCGCTTTCTGACCAAGTTTTCTGGCCAAGTCAGCCTTACGGGTTCCAGTTTCGATCATTGCATTATGTAATGCCGCTTTCATAGCGACTAGCACAGGTAACGCAATAACATATTCACCGGCTTGAGGGGCAGAAGCGGCTGGTATAGGGCGACGTTCGTCAATCTCTATAGATAGAGCTGTAACAATACCGTCTACCGCCTCCAGTAGCGCCTCTTCTTTAGAGTCACCTACTGAATTTAGCAGCGGCAGATCACGGCATGAAACGATAAAAGTACCGCTATCATCATCGCGTTCTAGTTTCACTGCGTAATTAAACATATGATTTACATTCCAATTTATGAAGTTTTTAAAGCTGGGGCTTATAGCCCCAGATCTTTCAATATTTTCTTTCTTAATGGCTCCGGCATTTCTTTTGAACCGTGGTCAGGAAAAACTGACCGTTTTCCGTTGAGGGCTATTTTACGATGGCTCCCCCCTCCTTTTGCTTTCTCAATGGTTGCCCCTTGAGAAATCAGCCACCGTCTAAACTCACTGTATTTCACATTGCGCCCTCCTTTCCCTATAAAAATAGAATAAACATAAAGCCGCCAAAAAACAACATTTATGTATGTAAAGATAACAAAAATGATTCATTAAATAGCTGGCTTTACAGTTTTGGCGAAGCTACAGTTCGCGTCGTTGAGGACTATATTGAGTAACGACAGGATAAATAAAATGATATATAAAGAGCTTAACGAAACCATGACTGAAGATGCATTCAGATTGAAAAGAATTTTAGGTGACGGAAGATCATGGGCTTATGGTGATATAGCGGATGAGTTGTATATGGGTGAGTGCCGCGTTTTATTCATTTTGGCTCAGATGGAACACTTTAAAATGGTTCGCTGTAATGTATCGGGAAGATATTCTTTAACCCTTGAATATCGTCAGGCTTGTCAGGATAAATAAAGCCACGACTATTTTATAATTGGGACCATGGTCCCAATTCATCACTTGCAAAAAAGTTAATAAAAATATAAAATTTTTCTAAGTTGGCATTTTTGTAAGCTAACTTAGATCATCAACCGCCTATTGGCGGTTTTTTTGTGCCTGAAAATGGGCGCTGCGACCACGTGGGACCGTGGTCACAGCATTCGACCCATGCCACGAGACATGGCGAAACAAGGCCCATTGCTGATGCGCGCCAGCACTGATAAGCCTATCAAAAAAGGCTCCATCATTCCATGGAAAATACTGTAAAAATAAACAGTGCAACTTTAGTACATGCAGATTCGTTGCAATACATTAAAACCCTGCCAGACAATTATGTTGATGCAATCATTACTGACCCCCCCTACTACCGTGTGAAATCGAATAGTTGGGATAATCAGTGGGCATCAGTTCCTGATTTTCTGGCGTGGCTTGATGAGTTTTTTGCTGAATTTTGGCGGGTACTAAAACCGAATGGTTCTCTTTATTTATTCTGTGGTCCTAAGTTATCGGCTGATACAGAAATATTGATGAGAGAGCGATTTAATGTGTTGAATCATATTGTCTGGGCGAAACCATCTGGGCGATGGAAAGGGGCAAATAAAGAGTCTTTCCGATCCTATTTCCCAGCTACAGAGCATGTTTTATTTGCTGAGCATTATGGTGCCGAGGGCTTTGCAAAAGGAAATGCTGGCTATGCATCAAAATGCCAAGAGCTGAAACAGCAGGTATATGCACCGCTTATTCAGTATTTTCGTGAGGCTCGTTCTCGACTTGGTATTTCGGCAAAAGAAATTAATGAAGTCACGGGAACTCAGATGTGTAGCCATTGGTTCAGCCAAACTCAATGGCAGCTACCTCGACCTGAACAGTATGCAGCGCTACAGGCATTATTTAATCGGGTTGCAATGGAACGTGGTGTTATTGGGTTAACAACAGAACACTCATTGCTAGAGCGTGAATACGGCGGTCTATCGCTTGAATATGCAGGATTGATTAGACAGTACGACGAACTACGCCAGGAATATGAAGTGCTTCGGCGTCCGTTCAATGTTTCTAAATCAGTTCCACATACAAACGTATGGACCTATCCACCCGTTCAGCATTACCCCGGAAAACATCCATGCGAAAAACCTCTCCCTATGATGCTAGATATTATTGCCGCGAGCACTCGCTCCGGTGATTTAGTAGCAGATTTTTTCATGGGGTCAGGAGCAACGATTAAAGCTGCAGAACAGTTAGGCAGACGTTCGTTAGGTGTTGAACTTGAAGAAGAACGATTTTTACAAACAGCTAGTGAATTGAGAGTTAGAGAAACAGAGCTATAGCTAGCTCGGAAGATATGCGGTCAGCACATTGGTAGGTGTTGACGCCGGAACCGTAACCGGCTTCACATTCGCTTGAGCATCACTGAATAACGGGTTCATATCCCAATCTATTCCAGACATTGTTGCAGCAATGGTTGGTGCTCAGCCGAATGTGGTGAATGCGTAGACTGATGCGCGTAGTGCTGGACTACTGGCAAAGGGCCATAAACCAAGCTGACACCGATGCCAATGCCGGAGAGCAGACCCGGCCACCACAGAACAATTTTCAGGCTACCTATCAGGTGGCCTTTTTATTTGGCTCGCCGTAGAGCTGGCATGCAAGACATCCGGAAATAAGCGCCGGGAGCCGACTTACACACCAACCGATACCGGGGGGTTGAGGATGAAAAATATGCAGGAGAAAATTGCAGACAATGCCCTCTATGGCGGTGGTATCGGCTCAGTTTTGTTTGGTTTAATTACTTACTTTTCACCAAGCGAATGGATGGTGCTAGGTATTCTTGTGGGTATTGTTACCACAATAATTGGTTGTGGCACTGGGATCTGGTTTAAATGCCAACGTCTAAAACTTCTTAAAGAATATCTAAATCGGAAAGATAAAAACCTAACCGATGATGAATTGAACATCATGATGTCGGAGGATCGTTAATGCCGTCATCAACAAAAAGCAAATTGAGCGCGGCAATTCTGGCGCTTATCGCTACTGGAGCTTCTGCACCAGTAATGATGTCTCAATTTCAGAAAGAAAAAGAAGGCACAAGCCTTATTGCTTATCCCGACAACGGCGGTGTCTGGACTATTTGCGGTGGTGTTACGCGCGTGGACGGAAAACCAGTCGTTAAGGGCATGAAGCTTACTCAAGCACAATGCAACTCCATCGACAAGGCAGAGCAAGCCAAAGCGCTGTTATGGGTGCAGAAGAATGTCTACGTTCCTCTGACAGAGCCGCAAAAGGTCGGGATCGCTTCATTCTGCCCTTGGAACATTGGGCCGAGTAAATGTTTCACGTCTACGTTCTATCGAAAATTAAATTCAGGCGACCGCTTAGGTGCGTGCGCTGAAATTAAACGCTGGATACATGACGGCGGGAAAGATTGCCGTATTCGCTCCAATAACTGTTACGGACAGATAGAGCGCCGTGAACAAGAAAGCGAATTAACGTGTTGGGGGCTGGATGAATAAACTAGCTGCCACTCTCGTTGCTGTACTTGTAATCACTATTATTGGCTTGGCAGGTGGTTACCGGTGGGGTAGCGATAGTAAAGATTTGGAATGGTTACTCAAATGGACTGAGCGCAATAAGTCAGACCTAGAGGCAGAAAAAGCCGCTAAAAAGAGCGCCACCGAAAAAGAGGCCCAACTTCAGGCAGCACAATCAGCCGGGTTAAAAGCATATCAACAAGGAGTAGCAGATGCTGAGAACAAAGCAAAAGGCACTATTGCTGCTTATCGTGCTGGCAATATCAAGCTGCAAAAGCGCTTCGAGTGTCTCGCCGCTTCAGTTGGGGATATGCCCGTTACTCCCGCCAGTGGACAGCTCACTGATGCAGCCAGAGACTGCGGATTTTCAGACGCAGATGTCGGGTTTCTTATTTCAATCGCTGAGCGAGCCGACAAGCTAGTCGAGAAGGTCACCGCGTTACAGAAGGTTGTCACTGACGACCGGCGAATAATTAACAGCACCTCACATCAATAATTCCCAATTTTAGCCACTGGAGCTGCTATGAAAATTTATATTGCAGGGCCGATGACCGGCGTTGCTAACGATAACCGCGATACTTTTAATCAAGTAGCGAAGTCATTAACAGGTCGTGGATATATAGTCCTCAACCCTGCAGCTTTACCGCCTGGCTTAACCCAGCACCAATACATGGATATCTGCTTTGCCATGCTACGCGCTGCTGATTGCATCTTTCTGTTACCCGGCTGGAAACATAGTGCTGGGGCAACTGCTGAATATCATTATGGTTATAAGATGGCCATACCAACGTTTAATGATTTGGATACGATGCCTGTAATAGAACAGACAATTAATCCGACATTAGCCTGAGAAGGCCAGCAGACATTCAGATAATCAACCCGCTTAGGCGGGTTTTTCATTATTGGGACCATGGTCCCACATCAATAGGAATAACAATGGAAATGGGTCACGCGCAAAATACAAATATTCGCCTGCACCAACTGGAAGATGACGTGAGAGAACTTCAAGCCCGGCAACCAGTTGATCATTCCCCAACGACTCCATTTATTGGCGAAGCCGTTGCTTTAAGCTCCGTCAGTATCAAAGAGGAAACGCTACGCGCCGCCATTCTTATTTTGGTTACTAACTATGGGGTTGAGAAACTAAAGGCAGGAGCATTAACCGATTTGGCTTCATTAATTAATTCAGCTTTTGATGCCTTGGATAATAAATCCAAAAATATTTCTGAACTTACAGTCGGGATAAATATAGATCCTCATATGATTTTGGATCAGGTTGACAGCATCATAAGTAATGCAATTAAACATGCACGAGATTCTTTGGGTAAATAATTCAACCCGCGTTGTCTGTCGCCGTCGCCAGCGTTAACTGAGACGCATGACTCCTAATGCAGAGTGCGCTGGTTGAATCAATAACAGGTAACACCGCCTTGTTGAGGTGCATATCGGAAACGTTAGCCGAGGTGGAAGAAGCAGCGTGACACCGTGAGAGAACGGACCAACACCAGAGGCTACAACTATGCCCCCAAGAATAAAGAAGCCCTGCCGACATAGTGGGTGTGCAGCACTAACTATTGATGCAACAGGCTACTGTGATAAGCACAAACCGGAACATGCCAGTGATGGCTGGAAGCGCCACAAGCCGGGGCAGTCCCGACATGAACGTGGTTATGGTAGGAAATGGGATCTCATCCGCCATCGCATCCTCATGCGCGATGGCTATTTGTGCCAAGACCATAGGCGAAGAGACATTGGAGTAGCGGCAACTCATGTCGATCACATCATCCCCAAAGCTCTTGGCGGAACTGATGACGATGATAATTTGGAGTCGTTATGCGCCCGATGCCACTGGAAGAAAACAGCTACGGAGAGAATCAAATGATAGTACCCAGTAAGGAATTCGCTGGGCCAGAGGCAAGTCGATTCCATTAATTTAACAGCGAGATAAACATGAAAAAAACATTCTTGGCATTATCCATGCTGGCCTTAACCGGTTGTGATAGTGCTAGCAACGTAGCATCAAAAAACCTATCTACCGCCTCGGATAATTTCGAAATTCAGCGCAGATTTGTGTTCTACAACGGTATTACTGGCGATTACATTCTTACCATTGAAGGGCTGTGCTCGAAAGATAACTCCAGCACAGAAAGAACATTGGGGGTTGTTTGCAAGACGGGGCCAAATCAATACAAAAAGCAAATGCTTGGGTTGTCGGATAACGTCACTTGGTTTATGGAACAAATCGACTCTGTACCCGTCAGTGAGTATCACTACCGTGTAATCTTCAGGCCGTCAGTAATAATCCCTGATGTGGAAATTAAATGATGGCTGGAAGCGGCATAAGCCGGGGCAGTCCCGACATGAGCGGGGTTACTCCCACCCTGCATTAGAGGCTTACATCATCTTTAGGAATAGGGGTGAATCTCTTCCTTATAAAGCATCAACAGAGAAATAATATGACATATCAAGAACAAACATTGCTGATGATTAAAGGGCACATCACAACACTTCCTCTGGAGCAGCAGAGCGTGGTTAGCGAGTGCGCTGCCACCATTCGGGACGTATTGGCAAAACATCCTGATGGTGAAGGGCTTATGGCTCTTTCTTTAGTAGGAGCCGAGATCGATTTAAATGGGGTGGGGAAGTAGGCCACCCTTCAAATAGGAATTAATATCATCATAACTTCGTAGATGACAATCATTATCATCAACGCACACATCAAATGATAATCATTATCATAACTCACATCAAATGACATACATTCCCATTTGAGGCCGAGGGGAGGGGGGGGGGTAAATCCCCAACCCCTTTCGCGCTAGGGTACTGCCTGTCCCGGTAGATTTTTACGTGCATGTAATAAGAAATTTTTTTTCGATATTTTTTAACATTTGAGGCACCCAAATGAGCGATGATTTTCGTGCTGCTGGAGGTGGTGCAAAACCGGTGATAACGGGTGAAATGAAAAGTAGTGTAACCCGAGCGGTGTCACCTCCAGATAATTTAATCGGTGATCGGGCAGTCGATGCTTGGAAAAGAACAATTAGAATACTGATCGACCAAGGTACTTTCGAAATGCAAGATTGTTACTTGCTCACTGAGTACTGCAACACCATTCAGCTTTTACACAATGCAAACCAGATAATTAAGGATGATGGTTTCGGTGAAGAAACCGGAACTGGAGGTGAAAAATTAAATTCTGCAACAAAAGCTAGAGATAAGTCGATTAGCCAATTAATGAGACTCCAAGTCGTATTAAAGTTAGATGCAAACAGTCGCATAAGGCGTGGCGGTTCTGGAGGCAATAAAACTAAAGGATCTGCGGGAAACGCATTCTCAGAATTTTAAGATTGGGACCGTGGTCCCAATCAAACAGTTGCATCGATAGGGACATCATCACGGAAACATTCAATGGCCAGCTACCCGAACGTAAATGCCGCCCAGCAATACGCTCGGGATATTCTCAGCGGTAAAATACTTGCAGGGAAATATATTAAGCTCGCCTGTCAGCGCCATCTCGATGATTTAAAAAATAGTGTTAATGATAAAAATTATCCCTATCGCTTTGACAGGGATCTAGCTGAAAGAGCGTGCCGTTTTGTTCAATTACTACCTCATTCCAGTGGGGAACTAAAAGGGCAGAAGCTAAAAGCTGAACCTTGGCAATTATTTATCTTTTCATCGATATTCGGGTGGGTAACAAAGAAAGGCAAAAAACGTCGATTTAAAGAGGCTTATATCCGCGTTGGCCGTAAAAATGGGAAGTCATTTTTTGCGGCTGGCATTGGCATGTATATGTTTTGCGCGGATGGTGAGAATGCTGCCGAGGTTTATTGCGGTGCCACTAAAATGGCACAAGCTAAAAAGGTTTTCACGCCAGCTAGCCAGATGGCAAAGCTACTGCCTGATCTTAGATCCAGATTTAATGTCTCTGTTTGGGCTGAAAAATTAACCCGCGAAGATGGTTCTGTCTTTGCACCGGTCGTTGGCAATCCGGGAGATGGTGATTCACCCTCCTGCGCGATTATTGACGAATATCACGAACATCCCACAGACATATTATATTCAACAATGACCACCGGTATGGGCGCTCGTAGCCAGCCGTTGACATTGATCATTACTACCGCAGGTAAAGATATTGAATCACCTTGTTATGACAAAGATAACGAGGTTAAACAGTGTCTGGATAAGATGCTCCCGAATGAGCGCTTATTTGGCATGATTTACGAGCTGGATGTTCTTGATAATTGGCAGGATCCCTGCAATCTGATTAAAGCTAATCCTAATTTGGGTGTCTCGGTATTTTATGAAGATTTAGTTGAAAAACTTCATCTGGCGAAAACAGTTCCCCGGATGACTAACGACATAAAAACCAAGCATCTGAATATGTGGGTATCAGGTAAGACAGCGTTCTTTAATATGGAACACTGGAAAAATGCGGAAGACAAAAATCTTAAGCTTAGTGATTTTAAAGGTGAAGAAAGTCACTTAGGTTTAGATCTGGCCGCAAAACTTGACCTTAATGCTGGGGTACCGGTTTTCACGCAGGAAATAGATGGTAAGCGGCATTATTACTGTGTTGGTTCTAAATTCTGGGTACCGGAAGACACAGTTCACAGCATAGACCCCAAAATAGCCAAGACTGCAAAGCGTTATCAAAAATGGGTAAACATGCAGTGGGCCGGTAGCAGTTTGTTAAATGCTACTGATGGTGGAGAAGCTGATTATAGAGAAATTCTCGCCAGCGTGATTGATATGACTGAACGAGATGGCGTCAGGATCGCGAGCATTCCTATAGACCCAACAGGAGCTACAGCTTTATCCCACGAATTAGCGGATAACGGATTTGAGCCAATCAATATCCGACAAGACTTTACCAATATGTCCCCACCGATGAAAGAACTGGAAGCTGCGTTGGCAGGTGGTCGTTTTCATCATGATGGCAATCCTATTCTAGCGTGGTGCATTAGTAACGTTCTCGGAACATTTGTCCCTGGTAGTGACGACAGAGTTCGGCCAACCAAAGGGGATAAACAATCAAAAATCGACGGTGCTACAGCCCTGCTAATGGCAATTGGCAGAGCAATGCTTCATGGCCAAGGCTCTAGCTACTCTATCTACGATAACTCGGACGTCACATGTTAATGAAAATATTGATTATCACCGGCTTTTTGATCGGTTTGATAGGTGCTGGCCTTGTTTCATACGGCGCATGGTTATGGACACCGGCAGCAGGTTTTATTACTGCAGGTATTATCTGCTTATTTTGGTCATGGATGACATCCCGTCTGGCTGTGAATAATGGAGTGCAACCGGCTTCTAAAGGGGATGATTGATGTTTATTCCTCAATTTTGGAGAGGTAAACCCAGCGGGAATAGTGCTAATTGGCAAGTTGTCCCCGGAGGGATGCGAAGTAGTTCAAGTCAGGCTGGTGTCATCATTACCCCAGAGACAGCCCTTGCATTATCAGCCGTTCGCGCCTGTGTCACTCTGTTGGCTGAGTCGGTAGCACAACTGCCCTGTGTTCTCTATCGGCGTACTGAGAATGGTGGAAGAGAAATCGCCATCGATCACCCTTTGCATGATCTCATTCGCTACCAGCCCAATCGCAAAGATACGGCTTTTGAATATCACGAACAAACGCAGGGTGTTCTGGGGCTGGAGGGTAATAGCTACTCATTAATTGATCGTAATGGCCGTGGCGATATAACTGAACTTATCCCAATTAACCCTCACAAAGTGATTGTGCTGAAAGGTCCAGACGGAATGCCGTATTACGATATTCCAAGTATTGGCGAAATTTTGCCTATGCGTATGGTCCATCACATTAAGTCTTTTTCACTGGATGGGTATATAGGAACATCCCCTATCCAGACTAACCCAGACGTGCTGGGGCTTGGGATAGCGGTCGAACAACATGCTGCACAGGTATTTGCACGAGGCACCACCATGTCGGGTGTTATTGAACGCCCCTTCGAAGCTAAGGCGATAGCGAGTCAGGCGGCGGTTGATGCCATTTTGGCTAAATGGACGGAGCGCTATGGTGGCGTTCGAAATGCTTTCTCGGTAGGGATGCTGCAAGAAGGGATGACCTACAAGCAACTTTCTCAAGATAACGAAAAAGCCCAGCTTCTACAAAGCCGTCAATATACGGTTAATGAGGTTTGCCGCCTGTATAAAGTGCCTCCGCACATGATTCAGGATCTGCAAAAATCAACAAACAATAATATTGAGCATCAGGGGCTGCAGTACGTCATTTACACCATGCTGGCCATACTAAAACGGCATGAATCAGCAATGATGCGTGACCTGTTATTACCCAGTGAACGGCGAGATTTTTACATTGAGTTCAATGTGTCATCGTTGCTTCGCGGTGACCAAAAGTCTCGCTATGAGTCTTATGCGCTTGGCCGTCAATGGGGATGGTTATCTGTTAATGATATTCGCAGGATGGAAAATCTAACACCAATCCCCGGTGGTGATAAGTATCTAACACCACTAAATATGGTTGATAGCAAAGCGTTAACCGGCATAGGGAAAGCGACACCACAGCAAGTGAAAGATATTGAGGCGATTCTATGTACTCGAAATTAAATACCAACATCCCCTTTTCTGTGGGCGAGCATGCTTTAACAAAAATTGATGCCCGATCATTTACATCATCAGAGATTGCTCGTGTATTCACTGTTCCGGGTGGCTCAATTAAAACGCCAGTTTTGGCCCCGATAGTCGGCAAAAAGGATCAGTCATGAAGCAATTTATTAATTATCCCCACCTGGCAAATCAGGTGTTTGGTATTCCACAGTATGCCTCGCGGCAAATTATGGATTCAATCAAGGCAGTTCTGGTCCCTCGCCTTATGGGAGAAATGAGCACTGCCGCTCTAATGGCTTTTGAGCCGGATGACAAGCCAGAATCGCAACCGATACAAAGCGGCTCTATAGCTGTAATACCTGTTCATGGGATATTGGTTCCGCGCCGTGGGCAAATTACGCAAGCGTGTACGGAACTGACCAGCTATGAGCTTATTCGAGATCAATTCAGCAAAGCGCTAAATGATCCGAATGTGAGCGAAATAGTTCTGGATTTTTATACTGGTGGCGGGGCGGTATCTGGCTGTAAAGAGCTTGCCGATTATATTTTTGCATCACGTAGTATTAAACCGAGCACTGCAATTGTTAATTACAATGCGTTCTCTGCCGGGTATTTCATGGCGTCTGCCTGTAGTCGTATTGTAGTTAGCCATACGTCTGGTGTTGGTTCTATAGGTGTGATTCTTGAGCACATGGAAGCTTCTAAGCTGGAAGAACAGATTGGTTTGAAATTCACCACGTTTTACCGAGGTGATTTTAAAAATGCAGGTTCGCCACATGAGCCATTAACCGATGAAGCAACCACGTATCTGCAGCAGTTGATCGATGATGCTTATGAGACGTTTACTACATCAGTAGCAGAGTATCGCGGGATAGATGTTAAGCGAGTTATCGATACTCAAGCACGAACGTTCTTTGGCCAAGCAGCTGTTGATGCAGGGCTGGCTGATGAGTTATCCGATCCACAGACAGCGATTAACAATATCGCTGCTAAATATAGCCCGAAACCAGTAAGCAGTAGCATACAGCTTCGAGCTGAATCCATGCGACAGCAAGTACAACTTTAACCCGGCGCACCAGCGTCAAAACGAAAGCAGCCGATTGGCTGCTTTTTTTATGGAAAAAAAGAGAGATATTATGACTATTGAAGAATTGCGTAAATTGCGTGCGGGTGTTCACGATAAAGTTCAAGTTCTGGCTGTTAAAGAGACTGCCGGTGAAACATTAACGGCAGAGGAATTGACCAGCTTTAGTGCTTTGTCTGCGGAGTTCGAAAGCCTTACCGCTCAAATTACCCGTTTAGAAGCCTCCGAACGTATGGCCGCTACAGTTGCAGTTCCTGTTAAAGCGAACAACGTCGCACCTGGCATTATTATCAAAGAAGAATTGCAGCAATATAAAGGCGCAGGTATGACCCGCATGGTGATGTCGATTGCGGCTGGTAAAGGGAATCTAGCGGAAGCTGCCAAGTTCGCAGCTACTGAGTTGGGTGATAATGGTCTTTCAATGGCCATTAGTACAACCGCCGGTTCTGGCGGTGCCTTGATCCCGCAAAACATGCAAAACGAAGTAATTGAACTACTTCGCGACCGCACTATTGTGCGCAAACTCGGCGCACGATCTATTCCTTTGCCTAATGGTAATTTGTCCTTGCCGCGTCTGTCTGGTGGTGCGACAGCGGGATATGTCGGTGAAGGGAAAGATGTGGTTGCTACTGGAGCAACATTCGATGATGTTAAGTTGAGCGCCAAAACGATGATTGCTTTGGTGCCTATTTCTAACCAGTTAATCGGTCGTTCTGGATTCAATACCGAGCAACTTATTTTGGGGGATATTCTGTCAGCCATTGCTACTCGCGAAGATAAAGCCTTCTTGCGTGATGATGGCACCGGCGATACACCAAAGGGTATGAAATTCGCGGCCACTGCTGCGAACCGCCTTGTCCCATGGGCCGGGGCCACTGTAAATCTGACTACGATTGATGCATATCTGGATAGCCTAATGCTGAAGCATATGGACTCAAACAGCAATATGCTCCTCTGTGGTTGGGGTTTTTCTAACCGTAGCTATATGACGTTATTTGGGTTGCGGGATGGTAATGGTAATAAAGTTTATCCAGAAATGGCTCTAGGTATGCTTAAAGGCTATCCAATCCAACGTACCAGTGCTATCCCAGCCAATTTAGGTGAAGATGGTAATGAGTCAGAAATCTACTTCTGTGACTTCAATGATGTGCTTATCGGTGAAGACGGCATGATGAAAGTAGACTTCTCAACCGAAGCTACTTACAAAGATGCTGATGGCCAGCTTGTCTCAGCATTTGCCCGTAACCAGTCTCTGATCCGTGTTGTTACTGAACATGATATCGGTTTCCGGCATCCAGAAGGTCTGGTTCTCGGTACCGGTATTATCTGGTAATCATCCCTGCTATTTAGTCATAACTGAAAAGCCCGCCTTGTGCGGGCTTTTCTATAGGTGAATAAGATGAGTGTTCCAAAAAAAGTTACTAAATCGAAAGCTATTGCTGATGCTGTTGATAGTCAAAAGCTGATGGGAGATAAGGCTAATGTTGAAACGCTGGTTACTGATAAATCTCTTGCCACTATCGAACCGTTGGTTAATGCAGAGCCATTGGTCGATATTGACCTCTCGGTCACCACAACTGTGTTGGACTCCTCGTCGCCATTGGTTGATGCAGAAAAGCTGGTCGTTGTTGAGCCATTGGTTACTGCCACCTCGCTGGCCACTGATGAGTCGCTGGCTACTACCAACCCATTAGCTACTGGTGATACATCGAACACTGATAATCCTACGGGATCTGTGGCCTCAATCAGCGCAGAGACTTTCTCACTTGGCACTTCAGGTGAGGTTTATATTCAAAATTCTGGTATCTCTGGCAATGATTCTAGTGCTGGGACCACGGTCCCGAATGAAGGAAGTGATGTGAATATTTCAGATCAATCAACTCCACAGAAGAAAACAATCGTTATTTTCCTCGGGCCGTATCAGCGTTATTCACGTGGTGATAAAGCTGGTTTCAGTGCTGACTATGCCGAGACATTAGTTGCGCGAAATATTGCATGCTGGCCAAAAGATTTCGCTGCCAAATCGAAAGGTAACAGTCATGGGTATGACTTCGCGATCTAATGTCAAAACGCAACTTCGATTGGAAGAAGATTTCACGGAGCATGATGATTTCATTGAGTCGCTGATTAATGCTGCTCAGCGCAGTATAGAGCGCACTTATTATTGCGTACTGGTCGATAGCCAGGAGGAACTGGAAAACCTCCCAGACGGCGTTCGTGGTTTTCTAATTGAAGATGATTTCCAGCTTGCTGCCCAGATGATGGTTGCGCAGTGGTACTTGAATCCTAAAGGAACATCTCCCGATGGGGATACTCCAGCACAGTTAGGTGTTGAGTACCTGCTATTTCCACTTATGGAGCATACCGTCTGATGAGCGATAAACCACTCAATCCGGGGGACTTAAATTGCCGGGTAACTTTGCGGGAAATTAAATCGGAGCGAGGGCCTTTGGGGGAGGTTTTACCGGTAGCCCCGGTAGTTATTGGCAAGGCGTGGGCGAAAATAGAGCCAATATCAAACCGGAAGATAAGGTCGGCAGATCAGCAGCAAATTGTCGAAACCTGCCTTTTTACTCTTTATCCCCGGAGAGATATTTCCATCGATTGGCAGTTAGTCACCACTGCCGGTGTATTCACTGTCCGAGCTGTCGACCGTGTTAGTCATACGGACAGAATACTTATTACTGGGGAGGCTGACATACGCCATGATCGAACAGAGCCTTAAATCTGCTTTAGAGCGGATCACTGGTATGAATGTTTATCCTTTGTTGCTCCCTGACACTGAGCTTGAGGGGGTGACTTTCCAACGTATTTCCGACCCAGAAATCGAAACAGGACTGGTCCGTACCAACCTTATTGATTGCCGATTCCAGATAACGATTCATCTCATTGATGATTATACCCGGTTAGTGGTGCTTGATGCTGCTATATGGGCTGAATGGAAAAAGGTTGTCCATGGTTATATTGATGGGTATCCGGTTCAATACGTCCGTCGTGGTGGAGTTCAACAGGGCGTTACAACGTTAACCAATAATTCTAAACATTTTTGGTTTTCACGGGATTTCATTCTTTCTTTTAAGGAATAAATATTGTGATACCTGAAATAGAAATCAGTGGGTTGCAAGAGTTAGAACGGAGACTTATAGCAGTTGGTGAAGAAGTAGGAACTAAAATTCTGCGGGATGCGGGTCGAGCCGCGATGGCAGTAGTAGAAGCGGATATGAAACAAAATGCAGGCTATGACAATAGTTCTACGAATGCTCATATGCGGGACTCGATAAAAATCAGATCATCCCGAGGGAAATCAGGTAGCACAGTAGTTGTTCTGCGTGTTGGACCGACACGAAGCCACTACATGAAGGCTTTAGCTCAAGAGTTTGGCACTATAAAACAGGTTGCTAAACCATTTATCCGCCCTGCATTGGACTACAACAAAATGCAGGTTCTTCGCATTCTCACCATTGAAATCCGTGATGGGTTAAACACCCTAAGTCGGTAGCATCCTGCCGCCTTATTAAACTATTAAAAAGAGAGAAAATATATGACGGGAAAAACCTCGCCAGAATACGCCATGCTCCCTGCTGGGGTTGTTGTTAAATGGGGTGCTGTTGGTGATACCACCTTAACTATGAGGCCGCTGGTTAACTGTAAGGCTGTTGGTGCTACTGGTTTGACTGGTGGCTACGTAGATTGCACTACTTTGATCGATACAAATAAACAGTCTATTTCTGATTTACCTGAAGGACCGGAGAAATCTTTAGGGTTTATTGATGATCCAGAAAACGAAGATTTTGCTGCATTGCTTACCGCTGCTGCTGCACGTGAAACGGTGCAGTTTTATATGGAATTACCTAATGGCCGTACAGCTACGCAGATATTAGCACTTTCCGGTTGGCAGTTGGCCGAAGTATCTGCCCCTGCAAATGAAGTGATCCAGGTCGAGGTTAAGGGTAAGCAAAATAACATTGTCTGGGGAACTATCCCAAAGCCGTGATCAGCGTTACTACCCAGCCGCAAGGCGCTGATATTGCAGCCGGGGACACTTTGTCCCTGACTGTTGCGGCCATAGTCAATAATGGTGCGTCTTTGTCATATCAATGGCAAAAAGACAATGTCTCGATTGTTGGAGCAACATCTGCAACGTATGAAAAAAATAATACTGTAATTGCTGATGCCGGTGATTATCGGGTTGTTATTTCTTCCGTTGGGTTGAGCAGTATTACCAGCGAAAAAGCCACAGTCACAATCAATTAAGGTATCTCATGTCTCAGAATAAACCATTTGATATTAATTCACTGAAGTCCGCATTACTAAAACCAACAAATACAGCAGTACAAACTGAGTTATTCGGAGCATCCGTTTATATTCGCCGGATTACGGGTAAAGAACTGATGGATTATGACAATGCTATCAGTGAAGCACAGGATAAGGGTGATATGACAGCAATAAGTAATGTGTCTCTTGGTTTAGTCCTGAAGGCGCTTGTTAATCCGGATGGAAGCCCTATCCCTAAAAAACTATTGCCGACCGTTGACGAACTACTCACTGTGCATGCCAATCCTGAGCTGATGAAGGCAATTAATAAAGTTAAATCTCACAGTTTGGGTACGTTAGAGGAAGCGGAAAAAAACTAACAGACTCGCCCTGGCTAAAGTTAATTTTTCAGCTTGCAGATCGTTGGGGCGAGCCTGATCCGCGCAAAATAGCGGAACTGCCGGTTCATATTATTATGCACTGGCAGGCATTTTTTAATCTGCAAGCGGCACCACCTCCGGCATTTACCCCCCCAGAAGCCCCTCCACCCAAGCTTACTGCTTCAACACCAGTTGCGGATCAGTACGCTGATATTATGAGAGCACTCATGTAATGGGCGATGTAGCATCTTTAGCGGTAGGGTTACACCTGAATGCCGCGAACTTTAAGAGCCAATTGATCAGCGCATATAGCGATGCGCGGAATCAAACACAAACCTTTAACCGCACAGCACAGCAGGAAGCGAAAAAAACCGCTGCTTCATTTGATCAGATAGGCACATCTCTTACCGGTTTGGCAGGACGTATCGCAGGGCTGGCTGGTGTTGGTATATCTCTTGGTTCTCTTATCAGCATCAATCGGCAGTATGGGCAGTCGCTTTCTGATCTTTCTGCTATCACCGGCGCAACTGGTGCGGAATTGCGTAAGTATGATGAAGCAGCTCAGGAAATGGGTCGGACGACTGAATATAGTGCCAGTCAGGCAGCTGAGTCTATAAAACTCATGGCATCAGCTAAACCCGAGCTGATGAAAACGTCAGAGGGATTGGTCACCGCAACTAAAAGCGCATTGGTTTTAGCGCAGGCTGCGGGGACCACATTACCTGATGCTACGCGTACACTTGCACTGTCATTGAATCAGTTTGGCGCAGGAGC
Organism: Yersinia sp. LJYL362; assembly: GCF_048323875.1. Classification (NCBI taxonomy): domain Bacteria; kingdom Pseudomonadati; phylum Pseudomonadota; class Gammaproteobacteria; order Enterobacterales; family Yersiniaceae; genus Yersinia; species Yersinia sp. LJYL362. Next base: position 15,460 of record NZ_JBLWEX010000309.1, on the reverse strand, counting down.
TGAACAAGCCGATCGTTATATTAATGTGCTTGCTGCAGGTGCTAAATACGGCTCATCAGAAATAACTGATACAGCCGATGCTATTAAAAATGGTGGTGTAGCAGCTGCACAAGCGGGGATCGGATTTGAGACGTTAAACGCTGCTATTCAGGTTCTCGCTGAACGTGAGATTAAAGGTGGTCAGGCAGGAACAGCGCTGCGTAACGTTATACTTACGCTGGAAAAAGGGACAGATCAAAGCCTAAAACCATCAGTTGTTGGACTTAGCCAGGCATTAGAGAATTTAAGTAATAAAAATCTATCAACAGCACAGGCAGTTAAATTATTTAACGTTGAAAATATTTCTGCGGCTTCTATTCTCGTTGAAAATAGAGGGAAACTTAAAGAGCTAGTTGATGAACTCACTGGCACCAATACCGCATATGAACAAGCATCCACGAGGGTTAATAACCTGAATGGTGATCTAATGGGATTGACTAGCTCTTTCGAAGGTATGGCTATCAGGGTTGGCCAAGCCAGTGGAGGAACATTAAGGTCTGGTGTTCAGAGTGCAACTGAAGCGGTTAATTTCCTCAGCGATAATTTTAATACTGTAGCTAATATTGCGTTGTATACATTATTACCAGTTCTCTCTACAAAACTTACTGCAGGATTACGAGAGAATATTTCTGCGTGGAAGGATAGTTATACCTCAGTAAAACAAGCAGCTTTACAGCAAAAAACAACGGCCCAAAGTTCTTTAGAAGCAGCTATGGCAACACAGCGCAGAACAGAAGTAGAGGCTAAGTTTTACCACCAAATGCAGCAGACAAATCAGTTGCATGGAATAAATGTCAGTTATAAAGATCAGCTAAGAATGTTGTATCGGCAAGAAACTGAAGCTGTTTTAGCTGAGACTGTGGCTAAACGGCAATTAGATGTCGCCAATAAACAATTATCTTTCTCTTCGAAGGCGGCATCAGTAGCTGGAAGTTTGGCTGCTGGAGCTTACTCAATGATCGGTGGGCCTGTTGGTGCAGCTATGCTGGCTGGTTCCGCAGTTTTTTACTTTCATAATCAGGCCACTCAGGCACGAAAGTCAGCATTGGATTTGAAAGATGCACTGGTAGAAACTACTGAAGCATTATTACAACTTTCAGAGAAGCAACTCTCAGTCAAAGCAATCGACCTTACTGATCAGTATCAAAATCAAATAACTCAACGAAATCAAGTTCAAAAAGAAATATTGGATGCGGATAGTCGTCTGAGTAGTTTGGATGGTTTTGACCCATTTGGGCAACAGAAAGGTGTTCAAGAGAAGAAAACTCGCGCTATAGCTGATTTGGAGGCAATAGACAGGGGTGCTCAAGCAACTAAGACATCGCTAGAAAATACCAATAAAGCGTTAGAAATGATAAAAGGCGGTCACCAGCCTCAGCCTAAAAAATCAACTGGCGAACCAGCTACAGATAAGCCGGTAGAAACTCCATGGTCTGGTACTGGTAGCGATGATAAAGGTAAAAAACAGGCAATTACCCAGTTTGCCCAGATGCGCCGTGAAATAGAGCTGGAAAATTTAAATAGTCTTAATCGTATTGATATTCAGGAGCAGCAAGCCCGTGAGAAATTAATTGATGCTGCGAAGAAAGCGGGAGCTTCGCAGGTTGAAATTGACCAATTATCTGCTCAACAATCTGAAAAGTTCAGTAAAGATCGGCAAAAATTAGCGGAGCAGTACTCCCCAACAAAGGCGCTAACTCGGCAGGTTCAGGAAGCTAATGATGTGATGCAGGGCCTTTACTCAAGGGATTTGCTCAGCTATCAGGAATATCAACAAGCTAAATTAAAGTCTGACCAAGAATATACTCGGCAGAGGCTGCAAGCTCAGGCTGACATGGCCTCAATACCGCAAATTAATTTAGCGGGTGAAGTTGATCCGGTTATACGTTTGCAAAATCAGTTAGCGCAGCAGCAGGCATTGTATGAAGCCTATTATGCGGATGGTTTGATTAGTAAGCAGCGGTATGAAGAACTCATGACAGCAGCGACCAATCAATCCGCTGATCAGCAAAAATCTGCTGCTATTGAATTATATCGAAACCAGTCGAAGTTACATGCTTTACAAATGGACCTTATTTCGAATGTTGGTGATCGTACTGCCAATATGATTACTGGAATTCTTACGGGGCAACAGTCTTTTAGTCAGGCTATGACAAATATGGCCAATACGATTATGGATACTGTAGTTAAAGCCTTTATTCAGGCTCAAACCCAAGCAATTATGTTCCAGATGGTCTCCGGAGCCACAAGCATGTTTGGCGGGGGTGCATCCAGTGCTTCAGCTAGTTCTGCAGGAGGTTCAGGTGGGATGGGAATGTCTACGAGCTGGAACAGTTATGCACCAGGTAGAGCGACTGGCGGAAGCGTCAGGGGTGGTAGCTTATATGAGATGGGTGAACTAGGTATTGAATTATTGCAGTCTGGCGGAAAAAATTACGTTGTTCCCGATAGAGACGGTAATGTTATTCCTACGAATCAATTGTCATCAGGTAACTCATCTTCTGGTGGAAATATTATTGTTCATCAAACAATTTCCGTTTCTGGTAACGGAGATGCTGCGTTAGAGCGAGTTGTATTACAAGCTGCCGAACAAGGCGCGAAACAAGGTGCTGCTGAGGCAAGAGCGGAGATGATGAAAGACTTTAGAACTAACGGGCCAGCCAGACGATCATTAGGAGTGTAACCAATGGCTGAAATACTCAATTGGCCGTCAGCACTAGTACCCAGCGATATGCGTATTCAAATGTTATCAAATTCAAAAATATTTGAGTCCCCATTCTCTGGGGCATCTCAAACAGTATCATCACCGGGGTCTCGTTGGACAATGACGCTTACCTTTAAAAATCGACAAGATGATGAAGCAAGAGCGCTTGAAGCATTAGTTGCTGAGTTGGATGGCGTTGCTGGCCGAGTAAGGCTGTGGGATTTTGCCAGAGGAGGGAGGTCACCGGCCGGTACTCCAATAGTCAGCCAATCAGAGCAAATGGGGAAAATGCTAAGTACTAGTGGCTGGTTGCCAAGTCGACTTGTTCTACGTGCTGGGGATTACATCACTGTGAATGATGAGCTGAAAAAAGTCATTCAAGAAGTACGGAGTGATTTAAGTGGTCAGGCTGTTATTCGATTTTCCCCTCAATTAAGATGGCCACCATCTGCAGGCGCTTCTATTGAATGCCGTAAACCTACAGGAATATTTCGATTAGCTGATGAGAAACAAGGTGATTTCACTCGAACTCCGGGGATTTTCCACGCCGTCACATTACAATTTGTCGAGGCATTTTGATGCTTGCTCACCCATTTTCTAATGCAATGATTGATTATCTTTCCCGGCCAAATGTGATCCCCATAACAGCGGTTCGGTTAGATTTAGTTTCTGGTGTAGTTTGTGCGCATACTGGCGTTGGCCCCATAGTGATTGGAGGAGAGACGTATCTTGGTGTCGGTATTTTTGCTCAAATTGATGAAGTTACTGAACAGAATGGCACATCACCCTCCCAGCTACAGATTCAAGTCTCTGGCTTTGAAACAGCACTGCTATCAACTTTTACAAATGAACGGTGCAGAGGCAGGGCAGTGAAAGTTATTTTGGCTGCAATGGAGGATGATGGCAGTATTGGTGTTGCTGATTTGATTTATAGCGGTGAAATCGCGAGTGCGAATATAGAGGCAGGTAATAAGAATATAATTTCTATATTAGTTACCAACCGCTTTGAGCGCTGGCAGATGGCGTTGCCAAACCGATTTAATGAAGAGTCTCATCTGGTTCGCGCGCCAGGAGACCACTTTTTTAGATATGTTGCACAAATGGCAGATAGAGCCATTTACTGGGGGAGCAAAAAAGACGCTCCTGTTTTTGTTTATAAGTAACAACGTAGCTATCTCTAATACAATCGCTATAATATTGCGAACACATTAAAGGAGATATGTATGTTTGATTCGAATTTTTTTACTAGCCCTCTATTTATTATTATAATAATCGCCTTTTTTTCATTCGTGATTTTATTTTTCGTTATAAGATTTAGTGTGAAAAGTAATGATATAATTGATTTATTACAAAGGATATTAGAGCAGCAAAGAAAGCAAGTTATAAGTCATGGGCTAATAGAAAAAAGTAGCAATGATGAACTGATAAACAAAAAAACTTTATTTTTAGATGAAGCATTGAAAATAACTCCAGAAGATTTATTCAGACCTGATGGGAGTATGAATGGCTCAGTTGTTAAAGGATTAGTTAATCTTAGGGAAAAACACATTAATGAAATATCAAAAAATTATGGTGACAAAAAATTAGCTGAGCATGATTTTGATGAAATAATATCAAGTCTTTCTAGAGAGATGCCAATAGAAAACAAAAAACTATTCTCGATGGAATATAAAGAACATTTAAATGATGGGTAACCGTTAATTGTAGGAGTACAAATGCGCTATTCAGATTGGCAAAAGAAACTCACACAAGTATTAAAGGCCGCTTCCGAGCGGCCTTTTTCATGGGGTGAAAATGACTGCTGCCTATTTGCTGCGGATTGTGCATTTGCAATCTGTGGCATTGACCCACTTGCCAATTATCGAGGCAAGTACGATTCAGCACTATCAGCCCGTAAAGCTCTATTACGTGGACATGGCAGCATTATCGGTATCTTTGACAGCGTCTTTGAGCGAGTGCCGCTTAAGCTGGCCCAGCGTGGCGATATAGTTGTATTTAGTGGCGAGCAGGGACAAACAGCCGGTGTTATTTGGGGTGGTCAGATTTGGTCTACAGGGGAATATGGAGCAGGGCCGACACAAGTAACCGCTGAAATGGCATGGAGGGTTCATGGGTAAAGTTATTGTAGCCCTCGCAGGTGCTGCCATGATGGCTGTTGGTGCTATTACTGGTAACTATTACCTGATTGCAGCAGGTATGGCCATGAATACGGCCAACCAATTGTTGGCTAAAAAACCAAAGATAGAAACGTATCGTGATCAGTCGGAGCGAAAGCAAATGCTTCGTTCTGCTGTAGCCCCTGAGAACGTTGTAATTGGTAAAACGGTTGTATCCGGATTATTGATGTTCGCGGAAGAAGAGCCGGGGGAGCAGCAAGATGGAGAGTGGGTACATTTGGTCATAGTACTGGCCGGCCACCCTATTGATCGGATAGGTCGTATCTGGTTGGGTGATGATTTAATCAGTACCTTTGAAGACTATGCTACCTGGGAACTTCATAATGATCGGTCTACCTGCGACCCTTTCATGCTTGAAAAATGTCCGTCATGGAAAGAGGACATGATAGGTAAAGGGTTGGCATGGCTCAGAGTATCACTCAAGTTTAATGCAGAAAAATTCCCGTATGGCTTACCGAATATTAAAGCTGAGGTCTGGGGGAAAAAGTTGTATGACCCACGAACTGGTATGACTGAGTGGAGCAATAATCTGGCTCTGGGCGTATTAGATTATTATCGCTCAGTGCTGAAGGTTCCTGATACAGAAATTAATTGGGAACAATTTAAGGAAGCGGCAAATATTTGTGCTGAACTGATAGTCAATCCTGAAGAGCAGTATGAAGCCCGTTATACAATGAATGGTAGCTTTGATTTATCAGAAACCCCCTCATCATTATTAGAGTCTATGCATTTATGCTGTGCGGGTGAACCGACTTATATTGCTGGCCAGCATGGAATACTGGTTGGCGCTTATTATGGCCCTCCACAATTAACGTTAAATGAACATCAAATGGCCGATTCCGTTCAAATCACAACGGAAACTTCGATGCGTGATGCGACCAATGCCATTTATGGGACTTTCGTTGACTGGGAGCAGCAATCTACCAAGATTGATTTTACTCCAGTTCGCGTGAATGAATGGATTGTCGAAGATGGCTTAGAAATAAAAGAAGATGTTGATTTACGCTTTATCGATGCACCTTATCAGGCGCAGCGGGTAGCAAATATTTTATTACGGCGTAAACGTGCTGGCCGAGTAGTTGTAGCAAAAACTAATTTGAGTGGGTATGCCTATAGACCGGGCGCAGTAATTAAATTTGATATGCCGAGTATAGGGGTTAAAGGATCTGAGTTTAGGGTAACAGGTTGGCGTTTTAGTATGACAGGTGGTGCAGAATTAACTCTGCAGGAGGAATCTGTTGAGTTTTATGATGATGCTATTGGTGAGCCATTTACTCGACCTCCATTCACACAGCTTCCTACAGGTGGCCCAGCTTCCCCTATTGGTTTGCAACTGCTGAATGAAACTGTAGGCGATATTGTGCAGGGGGTATTGGCGTGGACCAATATCGGCAGTATTTCCTATAACAACATCACTGTTTATCACTCTGATGGAACGGTTGTGTTTACGGCACAGGTACCCGGTAACAGTTTACAGCTGAGCGGCTTGCCAAGCGGTCCCTATATGGCACAGGTTCGGGCAGTAAGCATTATAGGTATTCAATCAGCCCCCGCATCTATCTCATTTGTTATTGAGCCACCGCCAGTTCCCGTTGGTGTTGATGTCACAGCTGGTAACTGGTCCCTGATATTAATCCCCCGTTTTAATGGGGTTACGACCATCGGCACATTGTGCGAGTTCTGGTACTACACCGAAGATATGCCGATTGATGAAGTGACAACGCGGGCGAAGTTTGTCGGTACCGGTGTCAGCATGTCTCACTCCGGACTAATGCAGAACACCCCCTATTTCTATTGGGTGCGGGGGATCAACAGCTACGGTAAATCGGCGTTCTTCCGAGTTGAAGCCAAAACCACACATGACCCCAGTTCTATTATCGAGTTACTGGACGGTGAAATTGGTGCTGAGCAGTTGCGCGAAGAACTGCGTAAACCGCTGGAAGAAACCATTGATATGTGGACGGCTAAAGTAGGCAATGATCATATTGCTGGCGGTATTGGCCTTACCATTGAGACGGACGACGATGGCAAAGAGCGGATTAAATGCATTGTGGATGCCGATATATTTGCTGTCGTTAATCGAAACGCCAATACCAATATCAATCCCTTTGTGGTGAAAGATGGCACGATTTATATCAATCACCTGATGGTTGATAACGCCGAAATAGGGGAGGTTATTGCCAAGTATATTAATGTTCAGCATCTGGTGGGTACTTTGATTGAAGGTTCCACGATTAAAGGTAGTCAGATTACGGGTACCAATATTTATGGCTCAACAATTACGGGTACCACGCTGAATGCCAACACCATAAATGGCGGCAGCATTAATATTGCCAATCTGTTCCGAGTGGATGCCAATGGAAACATTATCATGCAGGCCACGGCAGATACTGTCGGGATGAAAATAACCAACCAGACCATTTCTGTTTATCGCGGACCGGGTGACCGTGCAGTTGCTTTGGGCTGGATAGGATAAGGAACAATGTATGGGATTTTATGGTCTGCAAATCCGACCGAATGACGGTGGTAAAGAAATCAATATTACCAGCGGTGCTCGGGCGGCCAGCTATCTCGGGGATTTTACCCCTTCGTTTGATGATAATGGCGCTACAGTTGTTCAGGTTCCGGGGTTAGCAGCCGGTGCGCAAATGTTTGTTCTGCCAATAAGAACGGCGGGTGTTTCTACACCACCGGGTTCATCAACTGCCATCACACTGGCGGCATCTTCTATTTCCATCAGTGGCAATCTGGTTTATATCCAGTTGAAGGGATTCAACAAAAACACGGATAGAAATAAGCGTCCAGTGCGGTTTCGTACCATGCAAGTTATGGGGGCGACTGCTGGCGGGAATTATGGACTGGCGCTATATGATGCTACAAATTATTCGGAGATAAACGATGCCGCTATCAGTGGTGCCTGTGTCTGGCGAGGGGTAGTACAAATTGCCCCTAACTGGCAGGTACCCGGCAATGTGCCTTTTCGGGAAAGCTGTACTGTATTCGCGCATTGGGACAGCGGTGATGTAACACTGGATTTTGATGAGACAACCAAAACGATTTCTGGCTGGCGAAGAGGCGGTGATATCGGGGTTAACCAGCAAAATATCAATATTACGGCTTATGTCTGTATTTTTTCTAATGGTGCACCGCAAATTCCGCCGGTCTATGGACTGGCTATCTGGAATCGGGCTGGGCAATGTACCTTTTCTTCCGATAATGCGCCGTTGTTATTGCGTGGAACCGTGGGAATACAGCGTGTGCCGGGTTATTACAGCGGTGCGCCTGCTGGCGTGGGGCGAATGATGGTGCCGCTTTGCCGTTTGGGTGCCCATGAGCTGAGAAATAGCAGTAACGTCATGAATTATTTTGCCGGTATCCGGATGAGCGGCAATGCTATCACGGCTTATCTTGGGCGGTTAAATGTCAACTATATAGCCGTTGATAACTGGATTGATTTTGCCATTACCCAGCTTCCCCTCCCCGTTATTGATGCCAACGATTATTTCTAAGTAAGGACTTCCATGAGTATTAAGATTTCAGGCATTCTTCCGGGGCCAACCGGAGAACCGGCTGCGCATATAGGTATCACTTTACGCGCGATTAAAACCTCGTTGACGGTAATAACCACCCTTGAATCCAACTCAATCACCGGCACAGATGGCGCTTACTCACTTAACGTCGAACCCGGTCAATATGATGTTTTGCTATGGGTAGATGGCATCAATGCGCGAAGGGTGGGGACCATTAATGTTTATAGCGACTCCCTTCCTGGCACGCTGAATAACTTCCTGACGGCGTTACGAGAAGAAGATGGCACACCGGAGATTATCCTTCAGCTTGAACAATTGCGCGCCGAAGCAGTGCGGGCTGCGCTTGAGGCTAAAGAATCCAAAAATGAAGCCACTCAACAGGCGGGTATTGCAATCAGTGCTGCAGAGAATGCCGCACAGGAAACGGCTGAGCTTATCAAAGCTGCAGTAAAAGAGGATGCTGACAGGGCAGAGGCGGCCCGCGACGGTGCTGAAACGGCACAATCAACGGTAAATACGCTAGCCGCTGAAGTTGCCCGGCATCATAGCGAAGTCGGGCAATTAGCCTCTGCTGCGAGTGATAGTGCGGCAGAGGCTGCATCGAGTTCGAACAGCTCAGCCCAATCCGCCAGTGAAAGCGAAAGCAGCAAGAACGCCGCTGCGCTGAGTGAGCAATCAGCTTTGGCCGGTGCCGAGGCTGCGGGAAACTCAGCAACAGCGGCCGCGGGAGATAAAACTGCCGCTAAGGGATTTCGGGATGAAGCGGAAGAGTTCGCCGCAAGGGCGAAATCGTCTGCAGAAAGCATCGATGTCTCTGCGCTTGAAGAACAGATTAATCAGAAAGTTAGCCAGACGGAATTTGATGATACTATTGCAGATAAGGCCAGCAATCAGGCGCTGACAGATGGACTTGCAACAAAAGCCAGTACCCAGGAACTTATAGACGGATTGGCCGGTAAACTGGATAAGACTGGAGGCGAATTAACAGGCCCCCTTATTTTAGCAGGTGATGCCATAGATCCGAAAGGTGCGGTCACTAAGCAGCAGTTGGATAAGAGCGGTGGGGACTACTTACTCTCTTTCCGATTACATACAAATAGAGCACGCATCCCAGCAGGGTACGGTGCTGGGGATGGGCAGATACTGTCGCGTGCAGTGTGGCCTGACGCGTGGGCCGCGATTGATTCTGGCGAAGTCCCTTTAGTTTCTGACGCAGTTTGGCTTTCTGATGTATCGAAGCGGGGCTGTTATTCAACCGGTGACGGGTCAACTACTTTCCGTATGCCGGACTATAATGGCATCCAGCCTGGATCAATTAAAGCCCCTTACTTCCGTGGCGACGGTGGCCTAACCGATGGTGACGTTCAAAGCAGTGCCCTGCCAAACATCAAAGGCACCATGACGGGCGGTAATGCTCCCGCGACTGCTTCCGGTGTGTTTTCTTTATCTGGCGCAAGCAGTATAAATGGGGGAGCAGGTTCATCTTTCACTGCGCGCTTTGGTGATGTTGATTTCTCCGCTGCAAGATATAACCCTATTTATAAAGATGAAGTCAATGAAGTGCGTACTAACGCGGTGGTTGGTTGCTACATCATTCGCTTGGCTGGTTCTTATCTAAATACAGGCTCTATCGACGCTGCCGCATTGGCTGCTTCTATATCAGCACTCAGTGCAAGGGTGGGTGTGCTAGAAGCTAAATCGCAGTTATTTACAATTATGTACCCAGAAGGCACCCCGTCTTCCCCATACAGTTTCCCGGTCAACACACGACGAGTATATGTAAATCCTTTCCCAGGCAGAGTTGTTAAGTGTATCCCTGAAGTATATGTGAATGGTGTATGGGGTAACCCGGGGTGGATTTATTATTATTCCACAGCGCTAGCTGGCTCATTCGGCACAACTGCGAATCAAACAGACACGCTTGCAAATATAGTGGTTGTCTCAGGTACGGTAAGTTTGTCAGCAGCGTCTAATACATCGGGTAGCCCACACAACTCCAATACATCACCTACGACAGCTCTACCTTTAAGAATTAAAGTGTTCACTATTGATGGGGGTGCCTAATGTTTGTTTACGGATTAATTGGTAGTAATGCTCAAGATGAACCATTAGAAGCTTATCTGAATATTCCAGCTGGCTGGGTTTTTATGATTAATGGTCGTCGGCCCGAAGATGGAATTAATTATTATGCTGGTGAAAATGGCGAGTGGTTGGTTGGCCCTGCGCCACAAGTTGTTCAACAGATGATTATTGAAGCCACGCAAAAGCAAATCGCTGCTTTATCCTACGCATCAGACATCATTGGTGCTATTGCCGATGAGATAGAGGGACTGGAGGATAGCGAAGAAGATGTGCCGGATAAACTCCGTGCCGACTTAAAAGCATGGAAACAGTATCGTGTGAAAGTGAAAAACATCGATGTTTCGAATGCACCCAATATCGAGTGGCCAGTGCCACCAGAGTTTTTTTAGACTTACGGATAAACTAAGCACCAATAAAATTAAAGCCCCGCAATATAACTCGCAGGGCTTTAATTAATCAAAGAATAAAACGTTCATTTATTTCATACTTTATTTTTGATATCGCTTCATCATTATTTTCTGATGTTGAAATAATAGTTCTGGCGATAGGGATCATTGTCAGTAATTCCCCCTCTGGTAATTCATACTTTTCTTCTTCAGCCGCCTTTTTAATGCAGTTAACGACAGATTCCATTTCAGAAAAAGTATTATTAACCGCGCTTCTGGTTTTTTCTTCTTGTTCTTTTAGATGTTCTTCTAGAAGAGACTCAATCTTTTTAAGTAAATCCTCTGGTGCTTTCTTCATAGATATTGAGACAACATCCCCACGATACTTCGCAGTAACCCCTGCTCCAAACGATCTAACTTTAGTAGCAGCTTTGGGTTTTTTAGCTACTGTAATCAGTTGTTCAATAATCTCTTCGGTATTAAAAATCTCTCCATTAGCTTTTCTTTTTGACAGATGCTGAGCAAATGAATACATAGCATCTTCGTTATCAATAAAAAGCTTGGCCAATGTTTCCCCAGATCTAGCACTTAACTCATTAGGGCTGGAAAATAAGCTAATAATTTCACGTGGTAGCTCTGCAGTTTTAATACAGCGCATAATGATTTTTCGTGAGATTTTCTCGGCTTCAGCTAATTTACTGACATTACCTTCAAAATCATTATGCAGACGGCGTGAATAGCGTTGCCCGCGCTCAAATGCAGAGGTAGGTCGGTAATCGTTACCGATTTGAGACAGCCATGCCATTTGCTCTTCGTCTAAATCACCGACAAGGACCCGATAGTCTGTTTTTGTAATTATGGCGGTTTTGCGGCGACGACTGCCATCAGCTACTTCTATAACGCCGTTTACTTCACGGCCATAGGCCGGGTTCTGCTGGCCTGATAATTTGAATGAAGGGATCAGGTCATCTAATGCGGTTTCAGTTAGCAACTCTTGATCACGCTCATTTCCGCACCAAACCATTGTGGCCTTGTTGACCCTTTCGGCTGGGATGGTCTTGAGAACAAAATGAACATCACGGCCACAAACTGAAAGGGTAATGTGATTACCGGTCATTGCATTAACGCGAGATGTTAACTGTGAAACAGCTGGTGCAGCTGGTTGCCTAGTTACAGTTCCTGTCGCTGGGACCGTGGTCTCATTATTAATTTCAATTTTTGGAGCATTCTTCATTACTGTCGCACGTTTCATTTCAAATTCTCCCAGCGCGGCTTAATTAAGCGATTATAAATTTCGGCGCAAACCGGTTCCCAAATAGCAACAGCGTTGCGCCATGCATTTGGAGTACTACGTTGGTTAGCTGCTTGTTCGAACACAGTTCGCATACGAACTTGTCCTTTACCTACTTCGTCAGTAACCCGCACTACTTCTTTAAGGACCATACTGCCCCATGCATCACGAATGTGGTCGTCCATCCATTGGCTTTGGCTACCGACTGCATTACTGAATTTGGTAATTAATACCCTAACATCAGGCTCAAACCCGCCGAGGTCCACTCCAGCCATAAGATCACGCAACATAGTGAAAAATTGCAATGTGCTGACATAGTCATAAAGTTCGGCGGGTGTTGGGACAACGATGACATCCGCCGCACAAACTACATTGATTGTGCCGATCCCCAAGTTAGGCGCACTGTCTAAAACAACCACGTCATAGCTATCCCATACAGACTCTATTGCAGCTCGTAGCATCATGTGCGGTGCGACGGGGAGCTTCCCGGCATCATGCAAAGGGTACAATTCAGACTCAATTCTATGGATAGCCAGACAGGATGGGATTATGTCCAGATTTGGCCAGCATGTTGGCTTAATGGCATACATCGCATCATCACGTTCACCCAAATAATAGGGCAGCAAAGTTTCGTCTTCGTGGATATGTAAATCAGGGACATAACCGTGGTAAAGGCTGGCGGTAGCTTGCGGATCTGTCGCGTCAATTAATAGTACGCGTAAACCCTGCAATGCTAACCATTGTGCCGTATGCACTGAAGTGCTTGTTTTATATGCGCCACCTTTATGTGCAGCGATAGCTAATACGACCGGGTCCTGCCCATCAGGTCTTTTCCATCGCGTACCAAAATGATCTCGAAGGTCATTGATTTGTTGGATTGTATATCCCGCTCTTTGTGGCACTCGGCCACGTGTAACCATATCTGCAGGAGGCAGTTTTCCTGAGTCCTCGCCATTGCGGATGGTCTGAGGCGTTACACCAACTAATTCGGCAGCTTCGGTAATTCCCCATCGACGAGTGATTGCACGAGCCTCTGGACTGTCGTCACCAAATTGAGCGCGAGCTATGGCTTGGGTCATAGTCTGACCGCGTTCAATGCAACTATTTAACGTAGATTGTAAATTCATTGCTTATTCCCGTTATTTTGCGTAATTTAAGTAAAACACCTAAAAACACGCAAAGCAACACAATAAACGCAAAAGTTTAAAATTTAAGCGTAATAATTTTTATTGACGAGATTCATTGATGTCGCTATGGTTATGACGTTGCAGCAAAATCTGCAACCGGGCGTAGGAACCTGAACCCCATCGGCGGCACATACACGCTAGGCGTGTTTTTTTTGTGTCAATGCCTGAGCACAGCCAAATTATGGCAGTCCAGGCGGAGCAGCTTTCGGGCTGGCCGGTATCCGTTGGGGCCGGTATTCCTACCTCCGTTTGGGCTGCCACCCTATAGAGTGTAGGAACTCTGGTGGTAGCATCACTACCCATCGGAGTTCATGCAATGTACACATTCAAGTTCGCGGCAATTTGCCGCACCGACCGCAAAAATCACATCCATCATCTTTCCACTATTGCCGATACAGAGCAGGCAGCTCGTCGCCAGCTAACTGGAAAATTCGTGTTATTTTTCTGTGCTCGCCTACCAGTGATTGGGGGTACTGCATGAATCAGTTAAAAATGAATGAATTCGGGCTATCTGAGTCACTTGAATCAGTTCTGGCACAAATATCGGCGATAGTTAACGTAGTTCATTTTGCTATGTTTGGCAGCAATTTGAACTGCTAAGAATAATAGCAGTAACGTCAGCAACTTATCTACTTATGGGGGTTAGATGTTCAAGCTGAGTGAAGAGCAAAGTCACAAGAAAAAAATTCATGATCTGCTGTCGAAGGGTTACAAATTTGCCACTATGGCTGGCGGCAGGATATCCGGTACGTACAGGTATAAATATGAAGCAGAAAGCCGCCTACAGCGGGGAATGCTGATAGTGGAACTGAAGCAACTGTTGTAATGTGTCACGAATTATTTGAATATTGGCCATGATTTGGCTATTATGTAATTGTAATCGGTAGACAGCAGAAAATCGCCGACGCTGCCTAGACCTCGAAAAAGGACCGATGAGGGGAGCTTTTTAGCATGATGATTCATTCTTATTAAATTAAGAAGAATCGCTGAAAAGAGGCGTCCCTCCTATCGTTTACATCATTTTAGAATAGCTTCAATTTTGGCCTTCGTTGCGTGATAAGCGGTAACGGGGGCCAAATTGTTTTCACTGATCTGAATTATTGCCAACCCATAATACTTCTGTCCCCGCACGTGTATGTTGGTCACTGAGTTAAGAACGACTGCCTGCTTATTGCGCCCCTTGTTTACTGCAACCACACTGCGCACGCAGTATGATGCATTTAAAATATCAGCAACTTCCTGCCATGTAAGACTGTCTTTTCCGGTTCTGGCCGTTATTACATGCTGAATGTCTCTTGCTGAAAAGATGATGCCTGAGCAGGTTTGCCTTGGCCATCCATTTTGTTGACACAATACGTTGAGACGATTGAACTGCTTCTTCGTCATAATGTAGGTGAATAATGGCTGTTGCCACTCATCATTCGATAGCTTTTCCCCTGTAGTGGAAATATCGAATATCCGCTTTGTGTAGAATAAAATTGCCTCACTAAGGGCTGTGTCGCCAATGGACATTGGAAAGTAGTTCCATGGAATAAAAACAAGGATTTTATAGAGATACTAGATATCTGTCATTACAAAGGTTTTTTGGAAGGCTTATGCAAATTTCTAACGGCGGAGATTAGCTGTGCGTAAATTAGTAATGTCTCGGCAATTTACCTACCTGATTTAATTATCTTGTGATTTATATCTATTACCTTATGTTAAGAAAAAGCATAACATCATGTTTTTAATTAATATATTTTAAAGCATGTTTGCTATTTTCAGCTATTTAAATATTAAGTCCTCTTGGATTAAGTCCATTGATGGCACTCTATCTGACTAAGTCAATATTCGCTACAATTAAAGAAACCCATTCAAACATCATTTATCAAGATGATCCTGTCAGCAACAACAAATCTAATTTCGTCAAAATAAAGTAACCCAATCATAAATCAAAATAACAAAAGCAACCTATACACACATCAAATGGTAACTCATTCATGCATTATATTGCCACCTATTTCAACATACTACGCGCGTAGTATGTTGAAATAGGTGGCAATATAATGCATGAATGAGTTACCA
>NZ_JBLWEX010000308.1:0-48247 GCF_048323875.1 Yersinia sp. LJYL362 | reverse complement strand
AAGGGACTAAGCGTTTGGTTCGTGCTGCAATTGAGTATGCCATTACCAACGATCGTGAATCAGTCACCCTGGTTCATAAAGGCAACATTATGAAATTCACCGAAGGCGCATTTAAAGACTGGGGTTATCAGTTAGCGCGTGAGGAATTTGGTGGTGAGCTGATCGATGGCGGCCCTTGGGTTAAAATCAAGAATCCAAACAACGGTAAGGACATCATTGTTAAAGATGTGATTGCCGATGCTTTCCTGCAACAGATCCTGCTGCGTCCGGCTGAATATGATGTTATCGCGTGTATGAACCTGAATGGGGATTACATTTCTGATGCATTGGCTGCTCAAGTTGGCGGTATCGGTATTGCTCCAGGTGCAAACATTGGTGATGAGTGCGCATTGTTTGAAGCGACTCATGGTACAGCACCTAAATATGCGGGTCAGGATAAAGTGAACCCAGGTTCTATTATTCTGTCCGCAGAAATGATGCTGCGTCACATGGGCTGGTTCGAAGCCGCAGACCTGATTATCAAAGGCACCGAAGGCGCAATTCAAGCCAAGACTGTGACCTATGACTTTGAGCGTCTGATGGAAGGCGCTAAGTTGCTGAAATGTTCAGAGTTTGGCGACGCCATTATTAAGCATATGTAAGTTGTAACCAATAATATTTAGCCAACATAATTGTAGTGATTATGTTGGCTTTTTGGTCTGCATTGTTACTCTGCAAAACTCTTCTGCAAAACGGTACAAAAAATAAGCTACAAAGCTGTCACGATAGTCCACTCTGTTTGGTCTTACCTGTGCTCCACGCCTTGAATGAGAAGAGTTGTGCGTATAGTGGATTAGGCAGGGGCTTACGATATTATCGCGACACATACCGATGACATCTTCAAGAGTCATATTTATGGCGTTACATCTTAGGGGCAGAGGAAATGAGACTTTAGCTCCCGTCTTTTTACTCTACATGTAAAAAATCATCCCAAATGTCAGAAAATTTCAGTGTTGGAATAGGGCTTGATCTCTCAATCAAACAGTCCGCGGCCCGCTTCGATTTTATGTAACTTCCTGTAGAGCTCGATACTTATAAAGTATAAGTAAAAAGACCTCGAAAAGGCCCTTTCGTCGATATAAGTCAATCAGGCAACTTCACTGATGAGATTATTGGTTAACTTTCTTGGCTATCATATTCGAATTCAATACTTAGTTTCATTTTCTCTAAATCGAACGTCATTTCACAACCAATCCATTCAGGTAGGCCGTTTGTAAGTCCATGCTCCAAATAATACTTTCTAAGTTCCACAA
The DNA here is from genome assembly GCF_048323875.1 of Yersinia sp. LJYL362. Taxonomy (NCBI): domain Bacteria; kingdom Pseudomonadati; phylum Pseudomonadota; class Gammaproteobacteria; order Enterobacterales; family Yersiniaceae; genus Yersinia; species Yersinia sp. LJYL362. The sequence continues at coordinate 46,955 of NZ_JBLWEX010000308.1, read as the reverse complement.
TTAACGGAGTAAGGTCACTGACGGCACCATCATAGGGGTCAAACCAGTTATTTGTACCTGCTGAGTCAATATAATCGAACTCGTATTCTCCTCCATCACCTTCAGGGAAAAGTTTTGCTCTGACTATGACCTTAACTGCATCATCAGGTGATGTATTTAAAAGAATTTGACTTATGTCTTGATAAATATTTTGTTCGTCTCTCATAACTCTACTGTCCTCCAGACACATTTTTAAAACCAGTCACGACAGGTCGCTCGTTGCCTATTGTACATTTTATTTCAAAGCTACTAGGCCTGTTACTGTCACCAGTATAAATAGGATTTATTTTCACTTTAACTGGTTTGCCATCTTCCAGCGCCTTAGCCCAGCTATTCTCCATCTTTTTCCATGCTCCCTTGTTCAGGTTTGCATCCATCGGAACAAGATTAAGTTTTTCTCCCGGCCCATCAAAAATGCTAGCGAGCAAATGTCCGCCTTCATCACCGGAATCACCACTTTTCCCGGCTTTGCGTTGTTGGTAGGTATTGCGATCTTTAGTCATCGCCGTAAGGTCGGCTTCAACCATCTTCACCCGGCCTTGATCATCTGTATGATATACTTTATTTCCATCAACTTTATAAATTGTATTGGGGCTAGGCTTGTTCAGTGGTTTGCTCCAACTGCCTTTTTCTCCAGCTTTTATTTCTACCACTTTAAACTCTTTCGTTGACGCGGCTTTCAAGTTATCAATCTGTTTTATCGAAGCTGCGCCGCCTTTTTTTGCACCAAGTAGAGCGCCAGCAGCAAGCATAGCCCCGGCAGTTTGCTTATTCAGTACCTGCTCGAATCCTTTATCTGCATCACCACCTAAATCCTTAGCTACTTTCGCATAGCCTTCAACATTTCCGTTGTAAACCCCCCCGGCAGCTAGCAACCGCCCCGCAGCTTTGGTATTGATAGTACGAAGGGCTTGCTGTGCTGGCAAATCAGGTGCAGAAGTGCGCACCAAACGCTGAATTTGTGTTGACCGTGGTTTTCCTCCGGAGTGTCGATAGTCTCTTCGCTTTACAGAAACCGTATACTCTTGAATGATTTTTTCTACGCCATTAAGGTGGAAAGCTAATGGATCAGCACAAATCAGTTTACCGTCATCATTAATATGAAAAAGCCCTGCTGGGCGATAGATATCACTTAGCATCACGATTTCACCAGAAAACACCATTTTTTCCAGTTTCTCTTTTTCACGCGATCCGCGAGAGGAGGCTGGGGTATGATAAGTCCGGCCCTCTCTCATATTGATAAGGTAACGGCTGGCGTTGTAGCCATCATCAAATTCATACTCACGACAAATCCGTGACCAGGCAGCATAGGCGCTGATAATTCGTTCATACTCTTCGGGGGCGAGATTGTCTCTTGAAAGGTAGTACAGATAATTTCCGGGCAAGCTAAGATTCATATCCATTTCCTTATGGCATTGAGTAAAACTGTGTGACTGTATAGCTACTACGCAATAGATTTTCTACAAGAAAGCTCTGTATTTAGCCTTCTCGCAGAGTAAATATCTTTCCTCATCAGGTGCACCGTAAACCTCGCCCTCAGCCGCCGAACGTGTGATCCACGATGATGTCAGCACCAACAAGAATAGATCGCTGGCACTCATGTCAGCACGTGCTAGTCCTTAAGCTCAGTCGAGAAGCAGTAAAGGGGCAGTAAGACGTTCAATGTGTTCGCCACTCAAGTGAATGCCTTTCTCACCTTCGTATATTCAGCCAATTCAGTAACTTTGAAGGCCAATCAAGGTGCTGTGACCTGCCATAATAATATGAAGAAAATATTTGACTGATTAGGTTAACTCTTTATCCTTTACGGCAATGTTATTCAGCATGTGTTTATCATTTAATAACCAGATCTCAGTAAATTATAAATTTTGTTATTTTCTCTCTTAAAACAGAGGTTTATATTGTGGCGAAGGATGTAGAAATTGTTAAAGCACGGCATCCGTTAGATAAGCAGCACATCAAACTGACTTATGTAACTCATTTTTACTGTAATCAGGGAAATATGGATTCTGTTGAGTCTTTGTTGAAGGAATATGAATCTTACCCTGATGATATTAAGGATGCGGTCGAATTTGTCATCGTAGATGACTGTTCACCTTTAGAATATGAAGTAAAAGATTATGATTTGAATTTCACGTGGTTAAGAATAACCACTGATATCCAGTGGAATCAGGCTGGCTCCCGTAATCTTGGTGTGACTTATGCCAAATCTGACAAGATTATCATTACCGATTTAGATTGCCTGCTGCCCGAAGATACCCTGCGTTATCTGGTTAATGCGCGTAACCCAGGGCGCTCTCTGTATCGTATCTATCGTACCGATGAAAAAACTGGCAAGGCCTATCGTGGTCACCCGAATTTATTCTTCATGTCCAGAGCTCGTTTCTTCAGACTTTATGGTTATGACGAAGAGTTCGCCGGTCATTACGGTTCGGAAGATTACCGCTTTGTGAAGTTCCATAAAGACCATGGTTCCACACCGCGTTATTTGCCTAAGCAATACCGCTGTATTGAACGTAATGTTGATAGGAAGAAAAGTTACCATTCACTGGATCGTGATTTGACGCATAACGCGCCTATCGATGATCGCAAGAAAAATGAAATTGCCCTATTTGGTGCGGAATATGGTCATAGCCGAATATTCCTTAACTTTAATTGGGAAATTAAAAAAGTGCATTCACGTCCGCCGACAGTACCTGAACGTAAAGTGTGGTGGCGGCCATTATGGTGGTTCCGTTACCTGTTCCGTTCACTCGCGGCATAACAGCATTTATCCAAAATACTTTTCATAGCCAGCCAGAGTACACCGGTTGGCTATGTCATAGATGGAGGCCAGCTATGCTGGGTTACGCGTGTCATGCGGCCTCTTCTGGTGATTACTCTGAAGTGAGCGACTTATGATTTCTTCTGCTGCTTTGCCCGGTTCGCCGCCAGCACATCGATATATTGGCATGTTCTCTTGTGCCACTGCATTTTTGTTAGGTATTGGTCTACCCACTTCTAATTTTATAATGAATTTGTCGATGGTATTGGCTGTCATCTGTTTACTGCTAAGCCGCGATACTCGCTATGTGAAAGTCTTAGTCAAAAATCCGTTGATTTGGCTACCTGCTCTCATGTTTTTGTTGTTGGCTATATCTTTGCTTTGGCATCACAATCTGTACGGTAAAGTGATGGTAGGTAAGTACTCAAAACTGTTATATATCTTGCCATTAGCGATGTTTTTTGTTCTTTCGCGCTCACTTGCCAGCTATTTTGCCAAAGGCTTTTTACTGGCCAATGCCGTGATCCTGGCCGCCAGCTTGTGGGTTGGTGTACTGCATATGCCACTGGGTCAGATTGATCCATTAAATCCGTATGTCTTTAAATTACAAATCACACATAACTTCTTTATGGCCTTAGCGGCGGTTATATGGCTCTCTTTGGCGTTCCGCAGTCAGGGGCTGAAGCGCTGGGGTTATGCTTTGCTGGTGTGCCTGGCTGTTTATAACATTATATTTATGGTGCAGGGCAGAACCGGTTATATTGCTTTGGCTGCGGCTTTTGGGATGTGGGGTTTACTGTCGCTATCAAACCGCCAGCGTTTGGGAATGGTAGTTGGCGCTCTTATCGTTGCGGCCATAGTGGCTATAGTACCAAACCGCGCTGTTGAACGGCTGCAACAAGGTGTGACAGAGATTCAAAGTTGTCTGGCGGTCACTGATACTGCAGATAAAGAGGCTTGTGATAGCTCGATGGGGCTACGTACGGCATTTATGCTTGAGTCTGTAAAGCTGATAGAACAGGCTCCAGTTTTAGGCCATGGTGCTGGAGGCTTCTGGTTAAGTTTCTCTGAAGATGCATACAGTATAAACCCACATAATGAATATCTGATGCAGACTGTGCAATCAGGGATAATCGGGTTAGCTTTATTCCTCGGATGGATGTGGTGCTATTTCCGTTCAGCTTTACGTTTACCCGCACACCTTAGAAATATATTGGTGTCTTTACTCTGTGCTTATTTGGCTTGTCACCTGTTTAACTCCTTCTTACTGGATTCCTCGGAAGGGCATTTATTTATTATTCTTACAGCGATCGTTGCCAGTTATTCAGTGATACCGCCTAAAGAACAATTAGAAATGGAACAAACAGAATAGGCCATTCACGGAGAGAAGATTCGTAAATCTAGAAAACAGGTGCAAAAATAGCGCCTGTTTTTTTATCTGTTTAATCAGATATTTCAGTTGGTGGACCAAAACCTAAATTTTTGTATCCCTCTTGAAAACCAAACAACTCAAGGAACTCATAAGCTGTTGAATACATATGATACGGTGAGAAAAACATCCAGGCAAAAAGTGACAATAAAATCATAATGACAACCAGTAGGATTTTATCCAGTAACACTTTTCCTCCTTATATTATTCGGGCCAGTAGGCATGCCAGATTGACCCATTATGCCAACCCAAGCTATTGCCTAACGATAACGTAAAACCAAAAAAAACACATGAGGCAAGCTAGATAATATCATGTGATTTTCATCACATAAATTGATTGTTAACGTTAACATTGGTGATTAACATCACGAAACAAACGAAGCAGATCTTTCCAAAATAAAAAGTTAACGTTAACAATGAGCGTAAATCTCCAACCGGATATCGCCATGAAACACTCTGTCCGCAATCAATATCTGATCTTAAGTGGCTTACTGTTTACGTTTTTCTTTACCTGGTCATCGGCATTTTCATTATTCTCGATTTGGCTAAATCAATATGTAGGGTTAAAAGGAGCAGAAACCGGTGCAACATTTTCTGCTATCGCCATAACGGCATTATGTGCACAACCGTTATACGGAGTGATACAAGATAAGCTGGGACTTAAAAAACATCTTTTATGGGCTATTGGTATTTTGCTGCTGATCAGTGGCCCTTTTTTTATTTATGTTTATGCCCCTTTATTGCGCATCAATATGCTCGTCGGTGCGGTAGTAGGCGGTTTGTATATGGGGATGACATTCTTTGCCGGTATTGGCGCTTTGGAATCTTATACCGAGCGAGTGAGTCGGATTAGCGGGTTTGAATTTGGTAAAGCCCGGATGTGGGGATCACTGGGTTGGGCGGGAGCGACCTTTTTTGCTGGCATGCTGTTTAATATTAATCCCAACATTAATTTCTGGATGGCTTCGGCATCGGCTGCGTTATTTTTACTGTTGTTGTGGCGTCTGCATGAAGTCAAAGCAGATGCAATGGGGCAATTGGAATATGGTAAGAGTAGTGCCCTGAAGCTTCACGATACGTTGTCATTATTACGTCTTTCACGTTTCTGGGCGCTGGTGGTGTTTGTTACGGGGGTCAGTGTTTATAATGTATATGACCAGCAATTCCCGGTGTATTTCTCTTCTTTATTTGCGGATCCGCGCCACGGCAATGAAATGTACGGTTTCCTTAATTCATTACAGGTATTCCTGGAAGCGGGCGGTATGTTCCTTGCACCTTTTTTGGTTAACCGTATTGGCGCGAAGAAAGGTTTATTACTGAGTGGGTTGATCATGGCGATGCGGATATTTGGTTCAGGGCTGGCCCAAGATGCCGCTACTATTTCACTGATGAAACTCTTACATGCGGTCGAATTACCCATACTGCTGATCGCAATGTTTAAGTATATCGCTGCCAATTTCGACCCACGTCTATCAGCGACGCTGTATTTGGTGGGCTTCCAGTTTGTCACCCAAGTCTGTGCCAGCATATTTTCACCGCTGGCAGGTATTAGCTACGACCACATCGGGTTCGCTGATACTTATATGGTTATGGGGGCGATTGTCCTCGGATTAACCGTTATTTCCTGCTTTATGCTACGTGCTGAGCCACCTACCGATGATCCTTCTTTGCAATTAACGACCAAGTGAGCACTATGAATCCATTAATTGAACGGGCCAATGATGCACTGCAAACTTTAGCTTCTCAGGTTGGCCAAAATTTCTATCCACATTATCATTTGGCTCCGCCGGCAGGGTGGATGAATGACCCCAACGGGTTGATCTTTTTTAACGGACAGTATCACGCGTTTTATCAGCATCACCCTTATGATGAAAATTGGGGGCCGATGCATTGGGGCCATGCGACCAGCCACGATATGTTGAGTTGGCAACATCAATCCATTGCCTTAGCTCCAGGTGATTTATGGGATAAAGACGGCTGTTTTTCTGGTTGCGCGGTAGACGATAATGGCGTGTTAAGCCTGATTTATACCGGACATGTTTGGCTTAACGGTGAGGGTGATGACAGCGATATTCGCGAGGTGCAGTGCCTGGCAACCAGTCAGGATGGCATACATTTTGACAAACAAGGTGTGGTACTGACCCCGCCCGAGGGAATCATGCATTTCCGCGATCCGAAAGTGTGGTTTGAAGATGATTGTTGGTGGATGGTAGTCGGTGCTCGAGATGAGCGAGATCATGGGCAAGTCTTGCTATATCGTGGCAATTCATTGCAGCAATGGCAATTTATGCAAGTTTTAGCGCGCGCAGACGACAGCATGGGATATATGTGGGAATGTCCAGATTTCTTCCCATTAGGGAATGAACGTATTCTGATGTTTTCACCGCAGGGGCTGGCAGCAAAAGGTTACCTCAATCGCAATTTGTTCCAAAGTGGCGTCTTACGCGGCAAATGGCAGCCAGGAGTCGATTTTAAGCCATCACAGCCTTTTACCGAACTGGATCTGGGCCATGATTTCTATGCACCTCAATCCCTACTTACGGCTGATGGGCGGAGAGTCATTATTGGTTGGATGGATATGTGGCAATCGCCTATGCCGACCAAAGCCGATAATTGGAGTGGCTGCTTAACCTTGCCACGAGAATTAAGTATTGATTGTGATGGTAATTTATTAATAAAACCGGTGCGGGAGGTTGAAGCACTAAGGCAAGCCGGTGAATTCATCACATCAATGACACTGGCCCAAGAGAAACAACTTTTACATGAAAATTGCCAGAGTCTGGAACTGCAATTGACATGGGATACCACAGCCAGTCATGCAGAAAGATATGGTGTACAGTTAGCTGATGCCCAAGGAACGGGGGGTAAAGTTTCGGTTTATGTCGATAATCAGGCTAATCGACTAGTTTTGGATCGATATTACCCACAATATGGACTGACGGGGTATCGCAGTGTGGCATTACCAGAACAGGGGTTATTATCATTACGTATATTTATTGATAGTTCGTCGTTGGAGGTATTTATCAATGACGGGCAAGCTTGTATGAGCAGTCGTATCTACCCGACCGAGCATGAACGCTGTTTATCCCTGTATGCGGAGAATGGTCAGGCCCAGCTACTACACGGCGAATACTGGCAGTTAGTGGCTAAATCATCACGTTGAAATTAAATGGATGCCCGCTCCAGCAGTGGGCACGGCAACCGGTGTGTTGATCGTGATTCTCGCCCTTCAATCAAATGAAGGGCCGCTTCCCGACCAATATCATAATGCGGCAGTTGCACCGTAGTCAGTGGTGGTAAAAATAGTTCTCCGATGCCGACCATATTGTCATAACCCACCACCGCAACTTGTTGTGGGATAGTTATACCTTTGGCTAACAGCACTTGGTAGGCCAGAAAAGCAATGCGATCATTACCGCAAATAAGCACATCAAAATCAGGTTTGCCCTCAGGGCAGTAGCGCTCTAACAGTGGGATCACATCCTGATAATGTTCATCCCCCCAGGCTAAATGGCACTGACGTAACTGCTCTACCGGCAAGGCGGATTCTTGCCACGCTTTTTCTACACCCGCTCGCCGCGCTTTGCCTGCCAAAGTACATTCGGGAAGGTAAATACACAATGGCCGCTGATATCCTCGGCGCAACAGCACTTTCATCGCCTGATACTGACCATCAAAGTCATCAGGAATATAGCTGGGGATAGAATGGTTTTCGCTGACACAATTAGCTAGCACGATATTTTTATCCCGCAGGCGCTCAGGGATGGTGACTTGCCGCAGCCCCATGGAGGTAAAAATAATACCATCGGGGCGCTGGGCTAACAGTTGGTTAACCGCTCGCTCGCTATCTTCATGTGAGGTCAGATTGACCAGAAAACTATTCCAGCCAAACTCACGCGCTGTCAACTCAATAGACAGTAATATCTCGACGGAAAAGGGGGTGGTGGCGGTATCCCATGCAAGCACCGCGAGAGTGGACGTTTTGGTGGTATTACCGCGCATTTTTCGGGCGGAAAAGTCGGGGACATAATTGAGGGCCTCAATGGCTTGCATGACTCGCTGATAAGTCTCTGGGCGCAGTTGGTCTGGGTTATTAATCGCCCGAGAAACTGTCATTAATGAAACTGACGCCAGATTTGCTACTTCTTTCAGCGAAGCCATTACTTTCCTCAATGGGTTATGTTACCGCTTTCATCGGTTAATTATCGTTATCTTGCCATTCTGGATCAACCCGTGTGGCGGTGCTGGCTTTCGCTACCAATAAAAAGCCCTCAATGAGTGAGGGCTGGGGGCTAACGGTTGGCTTTATCATCAGCCTCATCGAGCAGGCCATTGGCTATCTTGCTCGCATCAAGATAACGGGAAGAACTTAAGATCCCATTAAGTGTTTCTCTGACACTAAACAGAAACTGATCATTATCGGACTCGTTAGCACATTCAACCATTAATGCGACAAGCAAAGCTTCATGGGCGATCAAATGATCTTCACCAGGTAAGTTTGCATCAGTTTCACCTTGTTGAGCGCGAACAGATGTTTGATTAAGTGATGACATAAAACTCCTTATTTAATAATTGAATAACCACTTACCCACTATAGCGGGGTTTCTGTTTATTGCTATGACAGATGAATAAGCTGTCATAGCAGCCATAACAGATAATGCGGTGGTTGTGTCTGGTCTCTCAATTGATTGATGCTATTTCAACGGGATATCATATCCATAGGGCTTTAATTCACCGGACGATAAATTCTCACGGCAGCGGTTAGACGTAAGGTTCGGTGAGCCAGTTCCTCTGCCGCGCCAGCATACTGTTCTACCATCGCCGCATTTTGGTGCGTCATTTGATCCAACTGACCAATTGATTGACTAATCTGGCCAAGAGCTTGCGTCTGTTCATGAGTTGAGGTACTGATTTCACTGATTAAAGTAGAAACCTGCCCGGCCTGTTTGACGATATTGTCCATGGTAGCGCCGGCATTTTGGACTAATGCGCTACCATCACGAACGCGCTCCACACTGGTTTCAATTAAGTGTTTAATTTCTTTTGCCGCAGTGGACGAACGTTGTGCCAGATGACGAACTTCACTGGCAACCACCGCGAAGCCACGGCCTTGTTCTCCCGCTCTGGCTGCTTCAACTGCCGCATTGAGCGCTAATATATTGGTTTGGAAAGCAATACCTTCAATCACACTGATAATATCGACAATTCGATGGCTGGAATCATTAATCGTGCCCATGGTTTTTATGACTTCATGCATTAACTCACTGCCTTGTTCTGCCGCATGACTGCTCATGGCGGCCAGTGATGTCGTCTCATTGGCACTATTAGCACTGTTTTGTACTGTTGCCACTAATTGCTCCGTCGCACTGACGATATGCTGTAAATTAGCAGTGGCTTGTTCTGTTCGTACTTTTAGTTCGCGATTCCCTGCGGCAATTTCACTGCTGGCGGTATTAATACCATCAACCTGACCACTGACGTCGTCTGTCAGCGAACGAAGATTCAAGCCCAACTGATTGACGCTACGCATTAGATAGCCAATTTCATCAACACGGTTCAATTGCACATAGTCACCGGCTTGCCCGGAAGAAACATCCTGCGCTTGCTGTAAAATTGCCGCGATCGGGCGTGAGACCTGGCGCTCAAGCCAAAGTGAGGTGATCAGGCTACTGAAAAGAGTCGTCGTTCCCAAACCGAGTAAAGGTAAACCGGAAATACCCATACTTTTGGCTGCCACCGTCGGCAGCAGTGCCGCAATCAGTAATGCACCACGCAAACGCCAGCGTAGCGGCAGCGTTTGAAATAATGAAAGGAAAGAGAGCCAGCCGGTGCGGACAATCAACCCTCGATGCAGCGCAATGCGGCGTTGTTTGGCTTTGCCAGAGTTGAAATCGCCATATAGTGCCTCCGCTTGCTTAACTTCTTCGCGGGTGGGCGCAATTCGTACTGAAATATAACCGGTCAAACGGCCATCATGGCGCAATGGGGTGGCATTAGCGCGCACCCAATAATAGTCGCCATTTTGGCGGCGATTTTTGACCAATGATGACCAGGATAACCCCGCATTCAACGTTTGCCACATATCAGCAAAGGCCGCGGGGGGCATGTCCGGGTGCCGCACCACATTGTGAGGTTGACCCAGCAAGTTCTGATATTCAAAACCACTGGCACGAACAAAGGCAGCATTGGCGTAGGTGATATTACCTTGAATATCAGTTGTTGATTGCAAGGTGGTATCGCGACCAATGGGATACTCCTGTCGGCTGACAGGTTTGTTCACTCGCATAATAACCTCAGTAAATGGGGGATTTCATTTATAACAGTGGAATACAATAATTACTGAGAGTCATCGGCAGCCATAGATAAAACTTTATGCCTTTATTAATTAAATTATTCATTCCCCATAAAGGTGCTATTAATTACTCTGATTGCACTTATTTAGAGCATTTTTATATTTTTAAAAATATTAGCCCAGCTAATTTCATTATTTAATTTTAACTTTAAGTTTGTTTTTATTTATGAGTGTTTATATTTTTTTGTTATAAAACAACGCATTGACTCGTAATCTCTTGGTTTGTTTAATACTTGATTGGTGAGGATTTTAAATGAATGTTTGTTTTCTTTTCTATCTCTCTGTCATTGAGGCTAAACATGTAATCTTTTTGCTTAAAAGTTGCATGATATGAAGTTTATTGAGTGTTTAGTTTGCGATATTTGTTAATTATGAATTTAAGAATAATTATTTGTTACAGTTGCTGTATATATCAATATGAGAAATATTCATTAGGAATAATCAATAAAATTTCTGACAATTTTTATTGAGAAAACGACGCACCAGAACATTGGTCAAGCGCGTCATTTGATGGTTGCTGTTGGGCAATCTCTAACGCGAGTAGTATATGCCGGCGATAACATCTCGCGTTTCATCTGCCATTCTTGATTAATTCCTTGTCCGACAAAGGAGATTTTGCTTTTACCGGACTGATTAATTTTGTCGATAGCGGCCATGAGTTGTTCACTGTTGATGCGCGGTTTGCTTTCATCAAACAACCCCAATTGTGAGATGCCCTGGCTTGAAAACTCCCCTAATACAATTCCTGCTTTCAGATAACGATGACCGGGCCGCCAAATGATCGTCAGGCATTTAAGAGCGGCGGCAATAATATCCCGTGAATCCAGTGTCGGGAAGGTAAGGTAGGTGCTGGCATGATTACTGTAATATCTCTCGTTTGGCGCAAAGGGGCTGGTTTTGATAAATGTCGAGACATGGCGGCAATATTGATGCTCTTTTCGCAGTTTTTCCGCGGCTTTCTCGGCATAACTGCACACAGCTTCGCGTATGTTTTGATATTCGGTAATTCGTTCACTAAATGATCGCGAGCAGATTATTTGTTGTTTTGTGGGGGCAAATTCTGCAACAGCTAAACACGCTTCCCCGCGTAACTCTCTGACTGTTCGCTCCAATACAACACTGAAATGTTTACGTATAAAAGGAGGACTGGCTTCTGATAATTGCAGGGCAGTGGTTATCCCCATCATTTCAAGTTTTTTCGCGGTACGACGGCCCACTCCCCAAATTTCAGCGACAGGCATCAGCGCCAATAGTTTACGCTGACGCACCGGGCTGGATAAATCAACCACGCCTTCGGTTTTATGCCATAACTTGGCAGCATGATTGGCCAGTTTGGCTAAGGTTTTGCTGGGAGCAATGCCCACACCAACATTTAAACCGGTCAATTTCCGTATCTGATCACGGATATACCGACCAAACTCTTCCAGCGCAATGGAATGCTGGACACCTTTTAGATTGAGAAATGCTTCATCGATTGAGTAAATCTCGATTCCTGGGGCCAGTTGTTCGAGGATAGTCATCACACGGGCGGACATGTCACTGTAGAGTGCGTAATTACTGCTGAACGCGATCACACCATGTTGTCGCATAACTTGTTGAATTTTAAAGTAGGGTGCGCCCATTGGTATGCCTACCTCCTTAGCCTCCCGGCTACGGGCAATGACGCATCCGTCATTATTAGAGAGCACCACCACTGGGCGACCGTATAAATCTGGGCGAAACACAGTTTCACAACTGGCATAGAAAGAATTTACATCAACTAAAGCAAACATTATCTTAACTTGTTGATACAAAAAGTAATAACACCAAAAATGACCAAATCCTCATCTCCCTCACACAATATTAACGCTGGAGTGCCTGCATTAAGGGCTTCAAGACGAGGTGTGGGCCGTAAATAAAGGCGCTTAATACTGAATTCACTCCCAATGGTGGCGACCACAATATCTCCGTGCTTTGCCGGTAAACTGCGATCTATTACTAGCAGTGCGCCATGATGTATGCCTGCCTCGATCAACGACTCACCTTCGGCAGTCATAAAAAAGGTAGCGGCAGGATGCACAATGCAGTGCTCATTAATATCGATTCTCTTTTCAATATAGTCTTGTGCAGCATTGCCAAATGCACTCATAGAGCCTCCAAATAACTGCTACAGGGAGAGGGGGATGACCAAAGGTTGCTGATTCAATACTACTGTTTATTTGTACAGTATACGTGAAGAGGATATGGGGAGAAAAGCACTATTAGGGCCTTTTTTATAGAACGTTGATTTGTAAAAATATAAAGCAAGTAGATGGAAAGTGTGGATCTCGCAGCGCAGGGCGTTATTGATGGCGAGAAAGCGGGGATTCAAGTTGGTGAACATGCCATTTTATCAACTTATCCATTCGGCTGGCACAAATATCCAAATCCTGTTTCAGTGCTAAGGTGTAAGCGAGGCTGTCATGCCATGTTTGACCAGTAAACAAACTTTTGTGACAGGAGATCAAAAGACTATCCGCGGGAAAATTAGACGTTGGAATCCACTCAGTTTGCGCGCAGGAACTTAATAGCAGTATCAGGCAAAAGTTCTTTAGAACATGCGTCATTGGCCAGTACTTGTTGTAATTGCTTGACTTGTTCATTCGTTTCGCTCCAATGTTTTCGTTCATATTCTAATTGCCTAAGCGTTATCAATCGATTGGCTGCTTCATTTTTAACATTCGTTTCAATAACTTTGCGTGTTATGTTTAGTTGAACTTCTAAGTATGCGATTTTATTTTTCTTTTCTTGATTAGCCGAGTACAAACGACTAATCAAAAACAACAGTAATAAATAAAATATAATTGAAGTGAAGGTCATTAATTTTTTAAAACGATCAAACATAATTCCCTCTCTATTTCCCTACGGCTTACTAGTCCCTTCCAACGCTTTCCTCCGGCATAGACCCATCGCTGTAACTCATTGCAAGCACCGATTAGATCATTATTGTTCAGTTTTTTAAGTAACGTTGAATGAATAAACTGTTGTGGGCCAATATTATAAGTAAAAGAGTAAAGTGCTGCTCTCTGATAGTCATTCAAAGGGTAAGTGACAGTATTGTCTACGATATGTTTTACCCATAATAAGTCTTGTTGCAATAAGTAATTACATTCGTCATCGGTGTAGTATTTATTGGGTTGTATATTTTCCCCAGTATGGCCGTCACAAACTGTTAATATTCCACCTACGTCATGATAGGGATAATAAACTCGCCCTTCGAATCCATCATTCCCCCCCAACAAACTGATTGCAATTGCCAATGCACCTCCACAGCTAGATAAACCTACAAGTTTATTTTTCAACTTTAGATTGATATGCATCAATCATCCTCCTTCTATCCCTATCATCACGAATTTTAAAAACTAAGTTAGTTAGGAAAGTCATTATTGCAATGATTATTCCACCGAGAACACCAATAGTATTCCATTGCTCTGGGTTAAAATAACTTAACACTCCGTTTAATATGCTGCCAGCAGAGGCACCATAAGCAGTAAAACTTGTCATCCTACTCATTATTTAATTCCTGAGTTTTATTAATTTAACTAATATCTCAATTTTGTTTTATATGCCATTTTTTATAACTTATGCTAATCTAGCACCGGTCCATCATGTTTTTTATTTTCACAATATACTCACGGAAAACACTATCATTAATTAGCCTTGATTTCTTATTTATCAAAATATAGAGGGGGCGGGCTGTTGGTATCTCATCAATAATGGTGATTTTATTTCCTACCAGTTCTTGGTATTGGTTGGCTCGATATCTTGACATAATGGATGCTGCATGACCAGATATTAGCATATTCAAGTTATTATCGAAATTGAGGCACTCAATTGTTTTTTTACTAAATCCTTTTTTTTCTAAATAAGTTAATTGATTTGAGCAAATGTCAGTAGATAAAAAACTCTTTATTTGTGCAAATGGTAATGATTTTATCTTATCTAATACTGACGGAATACAAACAATACAGAAATGTTCATTGATAACTTCACAGTGGTAACATTCAGATATATTATCTATTTTATCTGTGATAAAAATATCACAATAATCAGGTTTTATATCATTTCCCTCTAAACATGAGAATCGAACTTCATTTCTTACAAAAAAATCTCTGATAATATTTGATGTTGTCCAGTGAGGGTTATTTAGTGCTAAAAATATGGTTTCTCTATCTTGCAACATATCTTTAATAACCTTTATTGATTGGTAATATACTGGAGATATCTCGTTATAAACCTCTTTTCCTTGTGGCGTCAGTTTTAGCCCAGCTGCGGTGTTTAGGAAAAGCTTCATCCCTAGCTGACTTTCCAGTTTTTTGATCATTCTGCACACTGGTGGTATTGTCAGGAAAAGACGATCAGCGGCTTTCTTTAAGGAGCCTTCTTCTGCCGTTGCAATAAAGGCCTTTAACTCTTTTGACGAAAACATAAAACTCCGAAGTTTTATAATATGATCTATTTATTTTAATTCCTTAGGTTATATTTTTCGTGATGCAGAGCAAATTATCTTAAGCTAATGTTTTTATTTAAAAATTTATAACCGTAGGGTTTTAAGTTGCCAATAATAATTTAATGCCCATTTTATATATTGAACTATAAGTTTCCGTATTTATTATTTCGATTGTTCAATACAGGCGGATCCCTCCACCTGTATTGAGTGGTTGACTAATGATAAATAGAGTTTATTACTCGGTTCGTCTGTTCATTTTGCGGGGCGTAGAAGAACCTTATTTTTTGTTGGTAAATTATAATATTTAACAGCCAGTTTCATTCTCAAATTTATCAGAGACAGAGTTTTTTATAAAGGTCATTGGTTCCAGGTTAGGGATATGAACGATATGATTTTTGATAGCACCAAAATCAATTTTCGATAGATCAATTGCTCTTAATTGCATGTTATTATGAGTGCGTATAGCAATAATACCTTTGTCCAAATCCTTAATTGTTGCCCAACGGGTGAAAATATAGGTGTTCAGATCTTCCCGCCCACCATGTTTAACACCACTGCCAAAATCAACTGAATTCAGGATATGAGTTGCTTGCTCATAAGCTTGATCATTATCCGTAGGTTGTGCTAAGAAATGTTTTTCATATGCGACGCGAACAAAGCGTGAGACTGAAGTAAAATCGCCTGGAATACCTAATAAACCTGTCCCATCTTTGGGCTTCACTTCAAAATCGTTCATTTTAAAGGGTTCAGGCGTGTCTTTAGTTATATTGGCATAATTTGAGATATTATCTAAATGCCAAGGGAACCACGGACCATTAGTGGATAGCCCAATTGGATTTTCGTGGATTTTCATTTCACCATCTTGGAACTGCACAACAATAGATTCCCCGGTTTTATCAACTAATGACATATAAAGCGGGAGGTCGGACGCCATTAATGCAGGCATATAGAACTGATGATGAGGCAGTTTTTCACGAGCCTCCTGGACGTTGCCACAGTGCCCTAAAACCCAATTACACATAATGAAAGCGGGAATTGAGGTTTTAGGATTAACAAAATGTTGATATTTAGTATTTTCAATAAATAACATACTGGCATTTAGCCCTGCCTCATTCATACCATCCGTAATAATACGATTAGTGAAGGGGATGAATTTATAGGTAACACCAACGCCAACATAGCCGTAAAGACTTTTACCGATGTCCAGTTCCGGCATGTCGATTGATTCTCCATCTACAGAAATTGAAGAACTAAGTGAGTCACCGCGTTTATGAATATAAAAGGCAGGATTCAGTGGGATACCGAAGTCCATTGCGCGGCCTACAATCACAGCATCGTTTTTTGCTTTAATATGAAAAAAAGTACACATAGAAATTCCTTATTTATTGAGATTGAATTTTGATTGTTTAAAATAGATAAGAATGGTCTTTATTTGAAGTATATATTCCTTATGTGAGTAATTAATGTCCCGTTACACTATGAAAATATTATCGTGGTGTCTATTTCCAAAGTTAGAATTATATATTTTAAAAAATGTCATGACCCAGTAAACAATACGATTTATTGCAGCAATCATTAATATGATGGGAGGTGCGATATTATCAACTAAACAATAAATTTAGCTTCCTCTATATGGGGAGGTTAAAACAGCGTATGAATCATGCCATCAGGCTGATGGAGTCTGTGATCGATATCATTTTATTATAATTAATAGCTAAATAATTACTTTGTGAGGTATGTGCCACTCAGTAATTCCTCTATTGTAAGTTCCTACGTCGCGTCCGCTGTCCATCACGCTTACTTGTATAGCATTCGGCTACTATTGCGTTGCGTACTTGTAGTGGGCTGGATATCGTCATTTTAGAAGGGATGAAAATGAAATTAGAAACATTATCTATTCATGCAGGTTATTCACCAGATCCAACTACCAAGGCTGTGGCTGTTCCTATTTATCAGACTTCTTCTTTTGCCTTTGATGATACCCAGCATGGCGCTGATTTATTTGATTTAAAAGTTGCGGGCAATATTTATTCACGGATCATGAACCCTACCAATGATGTGTTAGAACAACGGGTTGCAGCTCTGGAAGGGGGAATAGCTGCACTGGCGGTGGCTTCGGGCATGGCGGCTATTACCTATGCTATCCAGACCATTGCCGAAACAGGGGATAACATTGTGTCAGTGGCGAAGTTGTACGGCGGAACCTACAACTTGCTGGCCCATACTTTGCCACGTTATGGGATAGAAACCCGATTTGCCGATCATAATGATATTGACGCTTTAGAAGCATTGATTGATGACCGAACCAAAGCGGTTTTCTGTGAATCAATAGGCAACCCGGCAGGCAATATTGTTGATTTGAAAAAATTAGCGGATGCTGCCCATCGGCATGGTGTGCCGCTGATTGTTGATAATACAGTCGCAACACCTATTCTTTGTCGGCCATTTGAGCATGGTGCCGATATCGTAGTTCATTCATTAACTAAATACATTGGCGGTCATGGTTCCAGTATTGGTGGGATCGTGGTGGATTCCGGTAAGTTCCCTTGGGCGCAATATCCGCAGCGTTTTGCTCAATTGAATACCCCCGATCCGTCTTATCACGGCGTGACTTATACCGAACAATTCGGTGCAGCAGCTTATATTGGTCGTTGCCGGGTCGTACCATTGAGAAACACGGGGGCGGCACTGTCGCCATTCAATGCATTCCTGATTTTACAGGGGCTGGAAACCCTGGCTTTACGCATGGAACGCCATACCGAAAATGCGCTGAAAGTTGCCCATTATCTGAAAAATCACCCACAAGTCAGCTGGGTTAAATATGCTGGCTTACCCGACCATCCTGAGCATGAGTTAGCCCAGCGTTATTTTGGCGGTAAACCCGCCGCGATATTATCATTTGGTATCCATGGTGGTCAGGCTGCGGGAGGACGATTTATTGATGCGCTGAATTTGATCGTGCGGCTAGTGAATATTGGTGATGCTAAGTCATTGGCGTGCCATCCGGCCTCAACAACCCACCGCCAGCTCAATGATGAGGAACTTATCAAAGCGGGAGTGCCGCGGGATATGGTGAGATTGTCGATTGGTATTGAGCACATTGACGATATTCTCAATGATTTGACTCAGGCATTGGACGCAGCCAAATCATAAGACACATAATGGTATCGTTGGATGAAACCGGTAACTCAATGGTTACCGGTTAAAAACGCTGACGACAAGATTTAGCTTGCAGCCAGTGTTGTGGCAATGACTTTCGCATAAGGCGTGGTTGGGCGGCCAATAAGTTTGCTCAATGTATGGCTATCATCAAATAGCCCGCCTTTAGCGGCACCCGCATCAGAATCCGCTAACAAACTCGCAAAAACCTCCGGTAAACCCGCACTAAGCAGTGCTTGTTTAAAGTCGGCTTCAGACAAGTTTTTGTATACCACTGGCTTACCTGATTGACGGGCAATCTCTGCTGAGAATTCAGCCAGGGAGTAGCTGTCATCACCGGCTAATTCATACACTTTACCGGCTTGATTTTCTTGAGTTAACACTTCGGCAGCGGCTTGTGCATAATCTTCACGAGTGGCTGAGGCGATACGCCCGTCACCAACCGCCCCGATAAATGCGCCGTGAGCCAGAGCAGGTGCAATACTTGCGGCATAGTTTTCGGTGTACCAGCCGTTTCGCAACAACACCACAGGTAGGCCCGATTCACGCAAAAGTGATTCTGTGGCGCGGTGTTCTTCCCCTAATCCCAGCGTGCTGGTATCGGCATGTAGCAAGCTGGTATAAGCCAATAATTTGACGCCCGCATGTTTGGCGGCATTAATGACGGCTGTATGTTGGGCAATACGTTGTCCTACTTCACTTGATGAGATTAACAACAGCTTATCAACGCCTTGGAATGCGGTCTCCAGTGTAGTGGGTTGGCTATAATCCGCTTTACGTACCTGAACTCCTAATGCGGCCAAGTCACTCGCTTTTTCAGGGCTGCGGACTGCGGCAATAATTTCATTTGCAGGCACTTTTTTAAGTAACGCATTGATAACAAGACGGCCTAGTTGGCCTGTAGCACCGGTTACTGCGATCATTATGACGCTCCAAATAGTGTTGGAAGATGGCGAGCTATTTTTTAGGAAACAATTTTCGCTAAAAACTCGCCCTTAAGATCATCATATGCAATATACTAACTTTAAGTAAGTACGCACGAAAAGGTTAGTATGAAAATAATAGAGTCGCAAAATTTAACAGGCACTATTTCATTTCCAGAGCAAGTCCGGCGGGGTGAGTTACTCAATGTAGATTGCCCATCAAGGGAAGTGCTCAAGCGTGTCACCAGTCGTTGGGGAGTGTTGGTGCTCATTGCTTTGAGTAATGAAACTTTGCGTTTTAGTGCCTTGAGAAGAAAGATTGGTGGTGTCAGTGAAAAAATGCTGGCGCAAACTTTGCAAAACCTCGAAGAAGACGGGTTTGTTGACCGTATTGCTTACCCCGTCGTACCACCTCATGTGGAATATCAACTGACCCCATTGGGGAAAGAAGTTCAGGAGCAAGTCGAAGGGTTGGCGGTCTGGCTTGAGGAAAACTTGCACCGGATTATGAAAAAACGACAACAGCGGGCCGTTTCATAACCTGTCGATACGCAAAAACAGCCATGCATGACCATGGCTGTTTACTTGCTTTATATCAAAAAATTAAAGCGTTTTTAATGCTTCAACTGACTCAATAGTCATGGAAGGGACAAACTCAGTCACACTATAATCAGCCACTGCATTAAACGGATCTTCTGCCAATATTTTATCTAACTCTTCTCGACCGATACTTTTTGCCAAAATAATGCCACCGGTGCGTGGTACTTTACGACCTGAGGCGATAAACACGCCTTGCGCATAATACTTTTTCAACCAGTCTTTATGGCTTTCAGTCAGTGCTTCTACGACGTCTATAGGTTGGTGGTAAGTCAAGCTGACAACAAACATGCGGAGCTCCTTCAGTATCGTTATCTATTAAAGATAAATGTCTATCCAATATAACGTCTTGGTGCTGGAGTGGCATCCCCCAAATGATAATTTCGCCAAGTGAGCTCTTTAATAGCTAAATTTTGCATATTGAAAGCAATAATGCTTATTTCATTTATTGTTTGGTTCAGCGTTTACTCTTAAATAAGGCGTTCTACTTGGTTTACTCAATAGCGTGGAGGCAATAATGGCTAAGATTACTGCATGGTTTACCGGACTTTCTTGGTGGCAGCCAGCCTCTGTATCCGAGGGTGATGCCAGCTTATCACAAGCTGATGGCGCGCATTTACTGGAAACAATCAATGCCATCGGTGGGCTGTATGGGATTGAATTTATTCACCATTAAATATTAATGTTTATTTAGTATCGAGTTCTTAAAAATATTTCATCAAAAAACAGATAGCCTTCTGATTGAAAAACTTAATTTATTTATTACCAGGTAAATATACATGAAACTGAATAAAACTTTATCTCTGAGTGGGATATTGAGTGTCTCATTATTGTTAAATGCGGCGTTGTCATTCAGCGCATCAGCCCAAAGCTTATTGGATAAAGCCAAAAATCATGAACCACTGATTGCCGGCATTGCGAATGAACAGCCTTATGGCTATATCGGTACTGATGGCAAGGCGACTGGCGCGAATGTGGAAGTGTTGCGTGCGGTATTGAAACCATTGGGGATAACCCAAATAGAAACACCGATTGTTGATTTTGGCGCATTGGTACCCGGTTTGGCGGCAAAACGTTTTGATGTGATTGGCGCGGGGTTATTTATTAACCCGGCCCGCTGCAAAGTTATTGGTTTTTCTAATCCCGTTACACGTTCCGGTGGGGCTTTTATCGTGAGGAAAGGCAACCCATTGAATTTGCATAGTCTAAAAGATGTTGCAGCCAATAATAAAGCTCGTCTTGGTACCCAAAATGGCACGAACCAAATTACTGAAGCCAAAGATAGTGGAATAGCAGCCAGCAAGGTAGTGCTATTTGATAAAGATACTGAAGCACTGGCGGCTCTGAAAGCCGGTCGTGTTGACGCTGTTTATTTCCCTGATGCTGAAATCCTCAGTTTGTTGAAAAAAGCAAATGACCCGACGGTCGAACGCGCATTGCCTTTCCAGCAAATCCCCGATGCTCATGGTAACCCTGGCTACAATTATCACGCGTTTGGTTTACCGCATAATGATCCCGAATTCACTCAAGCATTTAATGCCGAATTAGCGAAATTACGAGCTTCGGGTGAATTACTGAAAATCCTACAAAAATATGGCTATACCGAGAATGAGTTACCCCCGGTAGAAGTTCAAGCCAGTCAGATATGTGAGCCACAGGCTTAATTATTTTTGCTGAGATTTGTAGGTAATTTATGTCGAAACACTCGTCGTATTCAAAACGTATTATCGGGCAGGCTGGAATAGTGAGTTGGGGGCAATTGTCTTTCAGCCATCCGACATTGGCGGGGCTTGAACTTCCTTATTTTGATATTGAGGCTCCGCAACCGGGGCCAAAATTAGCCATCATTGCTGGTATGCATCCTAATGAAGTCTCGGCCATGGAAGCGGCTTTGCGCTTGAAAAATTACTTTGCCGACCAGTTAGTCCACGGTTCGGTAAGCATTCTTCCGGTGCTTAATATGCCCGGTTTATATCTGCATTCTGAATTTGTTTGCCCAGAGGACAATAAAAACATCAATTTTCTTTCTCCAGGAGATCCTCAAGGGAGTTTCAGCGAAGTTCTTATTGATAGCGTACTGAATAGCTGGGCGAAAGAGGCTGCGGTATTTATTGATTTACATGGCGGCGACCTGCGTGAAGATGTAGCGAAATTTGTTATGTGCCAACAGATTGGCGATGGTGAGTTCGACAATATAACTCGCTCGCTGGCCCATCAGTTTGATGCCGATGCCATTGTCGAGTTTGCGGTAGACCAAACCAATAATCGAGGGCGGGCAACTAACGAATTACCCTGGTTAGGGCGGCATGCGGTGATGTCTGAGGGCGGCGCTAACGGTATTCTTGACGAAGAAAATATCCAATTCCATTTCAATGGTGTCGCTAACATTGCTCGCCAACTCGGGCTGACGCAGGGGGCTAAGCAAATACGGACGCGACGCAATATTGTTGTTGATAATTTTGACAAAATTGAAGCGCCAGTGAGTGGTCGTTGGTATCTGGATATTGCGGCGGGTGAGCAGGTGAGCCGTGGGCAGCGACTGGGGGTGATTAAGAATCTATACGGTGAATGGGTGGCCGATATCATAGCGCCTTTTTCTGGCCTGATATTGATGATAGTAAATCACAATATCATCAATCAAGGTGAGTGGCTGATCAGCCTGGCTCCGACACTCGCAGGCTCACTGGAATAGGTTGTCCGCACACTGAGTTGAAATTATGGAATTGAGTCATCTGCCATTTGTTGCCGGTGAACTGGCCCGTGGGGCATGGGTCACTGTGCAAATAACCTTATTATCTGCTGTTGTGGCTTTGGTGCTCTCGTTTGTATTTGCGCTATTGCGACTGTCGCCCCTGCGGCCCGTGCGTATCATTACTGCTGCTTGCATCGAGTTTTTGCGCGGTACATCGGCACTGGTACAGCTGTTTTATCTATTTTTTATTCTGCCATTATTCGGAATTAGCATCAGCCCAATGACCACAGCGGTTATTGGACTGGGCCTCAATTTCTCTTCTTTTGGTGCAGAGATTGTTCGCAGTGCCATCGTCAATGTCAGTCAGGGGCAGCGCGATGCATTGCGCGCGTTGGATTTCCCACCATTGGTGGCTTTTCGCCGCATTATTCTGCCACAAGCACTGCCTTTTATGCTTCCTCCGCTCGGTAACCTACTGGTGGAACTACTGAAATCGACGTCGATAGTGTCCTTAATTACGCTGAGTGACTTGACCTTTGCGGGGGCATCATTGATTACCACCTTGGGCGACCAGACACTGATTTGGAGCATGGTATTGCTGTGTTATTTCGCAATGGCCTGGCCGCTGACCCGATTAGTGGCACATTACGAACAGCATCATACCCGCTATCGCCAAATAGGGAGTCGCTAGTGAGAGATGAATTAGCCATGAGTTTGGCCGAGGAATGATGATGGATTTTGATTTCGCATTTGCCTGGTCAATCTTGCCAGATTTACTACCTGGTTTGCTGGTGACCCTTGAAGTGGTGGTGGCGGGTTTTGTGCTGGCGACGTTGTTGGGGATGCTGGTTGCGGTGTTACTGCAACTGCAATCACCCATAATCAGCGCTGTGTGTCAGGCGTATGTGACATTTTTTCGTAATACGCCACTGCTGGTGCAGCTCTACTTTTTGTTTTTTGCATTACCACTCAGCGGATTAGCATTACCAGCAATGGCCACTGGCGTCGTTGGCATGGGATTATATTACGGCGCTTATATTGCTGAAGCATTCCGTGGAGCAATCAATGGTGTGCCGCAAGGGCAGTGGGATGCCGCGCGTGCATTGGATTTTCCACCTTTGACGCGGTGGACGCGCATCATTTTGCCGCAAGCATTCAAGCCTATGTTACCGGTGCTGGGTAATTACCTGATTGGGATGTTTAAAGAGACCCCTCTGTTGGCGGTTATCACTATTCCTGAGCTATTTCAGGCAGCGAAGCAGATTGCCGGCCTAACCTATCGTTATAACGAACCTTACACATTGATGGCATTACTGTTCCTGCTTATTAGTTTGCCGACATCATTATTGTTTAGCTATCTGGAAAGGCGGCGCGCACATGTTTAAGTCCTCTTTAACTCCACTTCCTCCAGTGCAGATCACCTTGTCGCAAGTGGTGAAAAACTATGGTGAGACACGGGTGTTGGACCACCTTGACTTGTCGATTCCTGCCGGGCAAAAAGTGGCATTGATAGGCCCAAGTGGTTCAGGAAAATCAACTATTTTACGGTTGATCAAAGGGTTGGAAACCTTTACTGCTGGTCAAATAAATATTGAGGGGAAGCCTGTCAAGGCGGGCGGACAGCCTTATTCGCTCTTCCATCGCCCACCGGTAAACCATGTGGTTGGTATGGTCTTCCAGCACTTTAACTTGTTCCCCCATTTAACGGTTGAGCAAAATATTACCGAGGCCCCTTTGCGGGTTTTGAAGGTAGGTGTCGAAGAGGCACGGGCGCGAGCTGATCATTATCTGCAATTAGTGGGGCTGGCTCATAAAGCGAATGCCTGGCCAGCCACCCTGTCGGGAGGGCAGCAGCAGCGGGTGGCCATTGCTCGAGCTTTGGCAATGCGCCCTAAAGTGATGCTGTTTGATGAAGTGACTTCAGCACTGGATCCAGAGTTGGTCAGCGAGGTACTGGGCGTTATCCGCAATATTGCGCATGAACAACAAATGACCATGTTATTGGTGACCCATGAAATGCATTTTGCCCGAGATGTGGCTGATAGGGTGATTTTTATGGAGCAGGGTAAAATTATCGATGACGGTATGCCACAGGATATTTTGGTTACACCTCGCCATGCCCGGACTCGGCAATTTCTTAATCTGATCAATGATCGTTGAGCGAGTAATATTCAAACTCGGGCAGGGGGAGCCTGCCCGTGCATTCCTCGTTACAAGGTGACGCCACTTTTGAAAATGGCGAGTTCGCGAAAATCATTCACTTCATTACATGTCGGTTGGCCATTAGCAATAGCGACAATCAAGTCGATAAACGCTGTTAGTAACTCCTCCATATTGACTCCGTGAATCAGTTTGCCTGCATCGAAATCAATCCAATGGGGTTTCTGAGCTGCCAGTTCACTGTTAGTCGCTAGTTTTACGGTAGGGACGAAACCGCCATATGGTGTGCCACGGCCGGTACTGAATAGCACCATATGGCAACCGGCACCAGCCAGTGCACTGGTAGCAACCGCATCATTACCGGGAGCGCTCAGTAAATTTAAGCCTGGTGTTTTCAGTCTCTCGGCATATTTCAGCACATCAACCACCTGACTTTGTCCTGCTTTTTGGGTACATCCCAGTGACTTTTCTTCCAGTGTTGTGATACCGCCAGCTTTGTTCCCTGGAGAGGGGTTTTCATAAATCGGCTGGTGGTGGTCAATAAAGTATTGTTTGAATTCATTGACCATACTCACCGTCTTATCAAAGGTGGTGATATCACGGCAACGGCTCATTAAAATGCGTTCCGCACCAAACATTTCTGGCACTTCAGTCAGCACCGAAGTCCCACCATGAGCGATGACATAGTCAGAGAAACGGCCCAATAATGGGTTGGCTGTAATACCGGACAGTCCATCAGAACCGCCGCATTCCAGCCCAAACTTCAGTTCACTGATCCCTCCCTTGACGCGTTTATCATGGCGCATGACCTCATACAACATCTGAAGTTGCTCCATACCCGCGGCGACTTCATCCCCCTGCTGCTGGCAAATCATAAATTTCACTCGCTGTTCATCAATCGGGCCAAGGGTTTCGCGAAACTCATCAACCTGATTGTTTTCACATCCCAAGCCAATGACCAGCACTGCGCCAGCGTTAGGGTGTCGCACCATATTTTGCAGCATGGTGCGAGTGTTCTGGTGGTCATCGCCCAGTTGTGAACAACCAAACGGATGACTAAAAAGATAAATGCCATCAATGCCGGGGGCGCCATGAGTTGCCTGTAAGAAACGCTGCTGAATCTGGCGGGCAATACCATTGACACAACCCACTGTCGGGATAATCCATAATTCATTGCGGATCCCAACATCTCCTGTGGATCGTCGGTAAATCTGTACTTCACGTTCTGCCATTTGTGGTGGCAAGATGCCGGGTTCCGGCTGATAACTGTAGTGATCCAGATCGCTAAGATTGGTTTTGGCATTTTGCGAGTGTATATGTTCACCCACAGCTATATCGCTGAGCGTATGGCCAATCGGCAGGCCATACTTGATGATATTTTGCCCACGCTGCAAAGGCTGTATGGCCAATTTATGTCCCCGACTCACCGCTTGTAGCAAGGTGATGCAATCCCCAACGATATCAATTTGCTCACCTGCTTCCAGTGAACTCAGCGCGACAGCAACATTATCCAATGGATGTATTTTTATGGTTTTTTGCATATATATTAGCTTCTGTATGGCAAGCTTCAGCTGTATGCGGCTAATGCTGCCCGCATCCCCACACGATCAATTGCTTGTAATTGTTCAGTAATCTGGTCTGTCAAATGGGGGATTTGATTGAGTTCTTGTCCCCAATGGGTGCTGTCGGCTAACACCAATTGCACCAGATCCCGCATCGGCAATATTCCCGCTTCGACATCTTGCCAAAGTGCTGAAAAGCAGCTTAACCAGTGAGCATCGTCTTGTAATCGATAGCTGCCATCATCACGTTGGCCGCGATAAAACATCAGCAATGCAGCAAAGGCGAAAGTCAGCCGCGGCGGTAGAACACCATTTTTGCGTTGGCTGGCAAGCAATTGTGGCAAAATCCGTGTGCGAAACTTGGTCATGCCATTAAGAGAAATTGACAATAACTGATGTTGAATGAAAGGGTTACGGAAACGGCCGAGTACAGCTTGAGCAAAGGTCTGTAGCTCATCGGGTGGCAAATCTAATACCGGAATGATTTCTTGATTGATGAGCTGCGCGACAAATTCACTGATTTGTCGATCTGCCATAGCTTCGCCAACGGTATTTAGCCCGGCAAGATAGGCGACAGGTACCAACGCCGTGTGAGCACCATTCAAAATAGCCACTTTGCGCTCTTTATACGGCTTAATATCATCAACGATGTGAATGTTTAGCGGGTATTCATCCAAATGTAATTCCTGCGCCAATGATTGTGGCCCTTGAATAACAAACAGATAAAAGTGCTCTGCGGTATCGAGAAAAGCATCGTGATAGCCCAGTTCAGACTCTAGTATCGGTGCTTCGTCACGGGGGTAACCAGTTACGATGCGATCGACCAATGTTGAGCAAAAGGTATTATGCTGAATCAGCCATTGGCTGAAAGCGTCACCTAATTGCCATTGTTGTGCATAGCGTAGGACCAGATTTTGTAATGCTTCGCCGTTGTAATCAATGAGTTCGCAGGGCAGAAACACCCAGCCTTTATCTGCCGCCCCGGAAAAATATTGAAAGCGCTCATACATCAGGCGAGTCAGTTTAGCCGGATAACTGACCGGGGGCGCGTCGCTAAACTTATCTTCTGCCCAATAACTGATACCCGCCTCAGTGGTATTAGAGAAAACCCACCGAATATTTTCGTCACGGGCGAGGGCCAGATAGCTCTCAAAATCTTGATAAATATTTATTTCACGATTAACTGAGCGAATGATTCGTGCGTCGCTGACTTTTTCACCTTTATCATTCAGGCCGCGAATAATAGTGGTGTATAAGCCATCTTGAGTGCTAAGTGAGGGGGGATAATCGCTGTTAATCGGGCGGACGACGACGATTCCGGCATCAAGGCTGGTATGTTCATTGAGCAAATCCAATTGCCAATCAACGAAAGCACGCAGAAAATTACCTTCACCAAATTGAATGACCTTATCAGGGTGATGGCGACCCGGAAAATCACGACGATTTAACGTTAACATAGAGTTACATCCTTACAATGTGTGATATCAGAATCGAATAACGCCTTTGATAAGATCTTTATTCTTCACAACCTGTTGTTCATAAACATCTGCCAAGGTATTGAATTCAAAGCTATGAGTGAGGATCATATTCGCCGATAATTTTCCTGCGGCCATCAATTTCCCAACTTTGGCAAAGTCCTCAAAAGTGGCATTTCGGCTACCCATCATGGTGGTTTCTTTTTTATGGAAATCAGGATCAGGGAAACTGAGATCGCCTTTAAACAGGCCGACAAACACGATGCTGCCTCCATGACGGATAAAGTTGACCGTGTTATTCATGGCTCGTTGATTACCGGTGGCATCTATCACTTTCAATGGCAACATGCCGGAGAATTGCTGGCGCAACTGCTGTTCGAATTCCGTATCACTTGGGTCTAACGCGCAGATATCCAACAGATTTTCTACATGGTTACGGCGCTGCGTACTCGTGTCAGCCATCACCACATGAGCCCCATCGGCTTGTGCAATTGCAGCAACACCCAAGCCAATTGGGCCAGCACCAACCACCAGGACATGTTCACCGGGATGGATATCAGCCCGGCGCACGGCATGGGCGCTGATAGCGAAAGGCTCAATCAGTGCCGCAGATACGGGGTCTACATCATCAACCAGCAATAAATTGCTGGTGGGGACCGATAAATACTCGCTAAATCCACCATCCTGATGGACGCCAATAACTGAAATATTCTCACAGCAATTTGTTTTACCGCTCAAGCAAGAGTTACAGTGATGACAAGCAACATAAGGAATAACAGCAACACGTTGTCCGACATGCATATTATGAACCTTATCTCCTAACTCTATTATTTCCCCACAAATCTCATGGCCTAATACCCGTGGATAACTAAAAAAGGGTTGCTGACCTGCCCATGCATGTATATCTGTACCGCAAATACCAACATTTAAAACTTTTATTAAAGCTTCGTCTGCTTTCGGTATTGGCAATGCTCGTTGTTGATAAACCAACTTGGTAGGTTCTTCACAAAGTAATATTTTCATCGTATTTATATTTTCCATAACGGGGCCTCTTGATAGGTGGACTCTTTTATTAAATAAAAAAACACCCGCTGGATGAATCAATGCTGTTATTTGTGAACTAGTGCTGACTATTCAGCTTTAAATTAGTTTTAAATGAATAAAAAACCCTAGGAGCTATGATGAGTAGAACTCAAAACCTTCGCCATAATGTGATTAACCAAGTGATCGATGGGATAAGTAAAGGGCATATTTTATCTCCATTACCTTCCCAGGCGTCTCTGGCGGAAATGTATAACATCAGCCGCACGACCGTGAATCATACGTTAAATTATTTATATGAATGTGGCGTGTTGGAAAAAGTGAATGGCAATTATCTGATTGTACGTGAACCAAATGAAATGGACGGCTTTGATAGTGTCAGTCAGCCTATCGAAGAACAAACCAGAATTTTCGAACGTGCATTTTACCATATGATTAATCAGCGAAAATTACGTGCAGGTGATAATTTTTCGGAGTTACAACTGGCTAGAGAAGCCATGGTCAGCCCGATTGTTGTGCGCGAGTTTTTGCTGCGTTTTTGCCGTTACAATCTGATTGAGAGTATTCGCCGAGGGCAGTGGCGGATGAAGAAATTCGATAAAAACTATGCTGAGAAATTATTTGAATTAAGGGAAATGCTTGAAACTCATGCTCTTAATCGTTTTATGAATCTTCCCGCCGATGATGAGCGCTGGTTAAAAGCCAAAGAGCTATTGGGGCGTCATCGACAACTACGTGAAACGATAGGTGATAACTACCGGACCTTCTCGCAGCTTGACCAGGACTTTCATACACTCATTTTGTCTGCGGCAGAAAATCCTTTTTTCAATCAATCTTTGGAAATCATATCAGTTATATTTCACTTTCATTATCAATGGGATGAGGCAGATTTAAAGCAAAGAAACATTATTGCTACTGAAGAGCACATGGCCATATTAAGTGCCTTGATTTGCCGAAATGACCTCAATGCAATGCGTGAGTTGCGCCAACATTTGGATACAGCAAAGCAGTCAATGATGCATTCGATCAGCCAATACACTGATTGAATTTACTTTCAAAACTAGCAGGGTATGTAAATGCTGACACATCGATGACTGTAAATAACAATATGATATTAAAAGTTATTTTTAATTTTGTTGCGCTTTTTTATCGATTTTAATCCTATAAAAAGCTGATAAAAAACACGTTAAAAGCAGATTAAAAACAGTAAAATAATAGCTGCCGCACGAATCTGTCATAAAAAACATGAAGTGGATATTTATCCCACTATCCTCAAAATCAGTTGATAGATATGAGTTATTACCGAAAGCGAAAAGGAGAATTAAATGACATCTCGAATCTAGTAGGGGTGGGATATTATAAAAAATAAGTCTCTGTATGAACTTATTATTAATAACATTAATATTGTAATGGTCTTTTGCTATGTTAATAGGTAGACACAGTACAAGATTAATAATATATCCACAGTGTGTTTATGAATTAATTTCACTAAGACAGTAAAGATACCCGGTATCCATATCGATAAATTAGCCAGCCAGGGAATATTTTTCGATACAAGTACGTCTTTAATGTATTGACAGCATGTAATGACTATTTTTAAAACCGAGGAATAAGATGAAAAGCAAAATAATTAATATTGAAGTCAAAGATATTCGCTTTCCTACTTCTAAAAACCTGGATGGTTCTGATGCGATGAATGCCATCTCAGATTATTCTGCTACCTATGTCACGTTAAGAACCGATGCCAATGACGATTTGGTGGGTAATGGTCTGACTTTTACTATTGGTCGTGGCAATGAGCTTTGCGTACAGGCGGTAAAATCATTGTCTGAGTTGTTTGTTCAAGACCGCTATCTGGAAGATATCACCGCTAATTTTGGTCGTTATTGGCATGAATTGGTGGCGGGGGATTGCCAGCTACGTTGGGTTGGCCCAGAAAAAGGGGTTATCCACCTGGCGACTGCGGCGATCATTAATGCGATATGGGATCTGTGGGCTAAAAAAGAAGGTAAACCGGTATGGAAACTTCTGGCAGACATGTCGCCAGAGCAATTGGTTAATTGCGTTGATTTCACTTACCTGACCGATGTGCTGACACCGGAAGAAGCCATTACGATGTTGCGCAAAGTATCCACTACTAAAGCTCAGCGCGAAGAGGAAATGTTGCGTGATGGCTTCCCGGGTTACACCACTGCCGCCGGATGGCTCGGCTATTCGGAAGAAAAAATGCGGACGCTGGCACGTCAGGCCGTTGCCGATGGCTGGACGCATTTGAAGCAAAAAGTGGGGGCTGATATTGAACAAGATATTCGTCGAGCCACTATTTTGCGCGAAGAGTTAGGTTGGGATTACAAATTAATGATGGATGCCAACCAGATTTGGGATGTTGATCAGGCAGTGGAAAATATGCGCCGATTGGCAGCATTTGATCCTTGGTGGATTGAGGAGCCGACCAGCCCGGATGATATTTTAGGTCATGCAGCTATTCGCCAGCGGATCGCACCTATTGGTGTTGCTACCGGTGAACACGCACATAACCGGGTGATGTTTAAACAAATGTTCCAGGCTGGTAGTCTTGATTTCTGTCAATTAGATCCGGCCAGACTGGGTGGATTGAATGAAGTATTAGCCGTATTACTATTGGCTGCCAAATTTAATATTCCTGTTTGCCCACATGGTGGTGGTGTTGGTTTATGCCAATATTCACAGAATATTGTTTTATTCGATTATATCGCGGTATCAGCATCACTGGATAAAAGGGTGCTGGAATATGTTGACCACTTACATGAAAACTTTATCGAGCCAATTACGATTAATCGTGGACGTTATATGCCGCCAAAATTGCCGGGCTATAGCGTCACGATGAAAGAAGAGTCATTAGCACGATTTGAGTATCCCCAGGGTGAAGAATGGCGCAGCTAGAAAATATGTCTTTTATAACAACATGTCTTTTATAACTACATGTCTTTTATAACATTTTGTTTTTTTATAGCAATATATCTTGTTATAACAGCAAGTTGATTTTTATAAAAGGCCGCTTTGCCATCATAGAAATGATTGAGGAGTGGGCAAATGTCACCAAACGATAAAAGCGAACTGCTATCGTTAGCGATAAAAAAATCAGTCAGAAGATTATTACCCTTTCTGGCTATGATGTATATCATGGCCTATCTTGACCGGGCTAATATAGGTTTTGCGAAAGATACATTTCAGTTGGATACAGGGTTAAGTAATGCAGCATATGCCTTTGGTGCCGGTATATTCTTTATTGGTTATGCCATATTTGAAGTGCCCAGTAATATATTTATGTTTAAATATGGTGCGCGTATTTGGCTTGCGCGGATTATGGTCACCTGGGGGGCAATTTCATCCCTCATGATGTTTGCTAATTCAGAAGTCAGTTTCTACGTATTACGTTTTTTATTAGGTGCGTGTGAGGCCGGTTTTATGCCCGGAGTCATGTTGTATCTGACATTCTGGTTCCCGATTAATGTACGAGCAAAAGTCGCTGGTTTCTTCTGGTTTGGGCCACCACTGGCATTTATTCTGGGCGGGCCTTTGTCGGGAGGATTGTTATCAATGCACGGTGCGTTTGGCCTGCACGGTTGGCAAATTATGTTCCTGATAACAGGGTTGTTGACAATTTTGGTCGGTATTTGGGCTTATTTCTATCTTGATGACCGGCCTTCAGATGAGCGCTGCACTTGGCTTACCCAGCAGGAGCGCGATGTGTTGTGTGAAACCATGAACGCAGAAGAGCATGACAAGTTAAGTCATGGGCCAAAGAGTATCTTGCAGGCATTATTGGACCCTAAAGTTATCTTTCTCTGCCTGATTGCTTTCACTATCCAGGTCGGCTCTTATGGGATTGCGTTCTTCCTGCCAACGCAAGTGGCGAATATTCTAGGGACCAAGGTTGGATTCTTGGTTGGGGTAGTGACCGGTATCCCATGGCTGTGTGCATTAATTGCGGCTTACTATATTCCGCATTTTTCCACTGTTATTCGAGAACGACGCTGGGTTGCTTCATTGACCTTATTCGCAGGTGCGGCAGGAGTTGCTGGTTCAGCCATGTTAGCAGGAACACCATTATTAGCTTTCATTGCTTTGTGTATTGGTTGCGCAGGTTTATTGGCGGTGCAACCGATATTCTGGACATTCCCTACCGGCTATTTAGGTGGTGCAGCAGCGGCATCCGGTATTGCTTTGATTAACTCACTGGCAAACCTGGGTGGATTCGTTGCTCCGAATATTCGGGTCTGGGCAGAAAATACTTTTAACTCCTCAGTTGCAGGTTTGTATCTATTAGGTGCTATTGCTTTGGTTGGTTCGGTCATGATACTGGCCGTTTACCGGCTAGGTATCGGTAAACAGGAAGAACGACATCGTGCCGCTCCTCTAGGTAATAGCCAGAAAGCATCTCAGTTATAACAAGTTGCTTATGAAAATAAAATGCACCTCAGAATTAGAGGTGCATTTTGTGTCACTGTCCGAAACTTATTGCACGGCAATGGGAGCTAACCCAGCGAGAGACGTTTAAACCAAGATTGCACCATACCCGGTTTGGAGAACATCACCAAATTACCTAATAGGATAAGTAGTAAACCGACGATGGCACTCAGGTGCCAGTGATAATTTTCATAAAATGTTGAAATCGTGAGTGCAACCAGAGGGAATAATAACGTGCTGTATGCTGCCCCACTGGCTCCGATACGACCGATCAAACTGAAATAAGCGGCAAAGGCAATGACTGAGCCAAAAATAGCTAAATACAACAAAGAGCCAAGGTAGCTTGAAGTCAGTTCAATCGTGAAAGAGTGATGCTGAATAAGACTGAAAAAACCCATTAATACGGCACCATAAGTCATAGCATAAGCATTAGTTGATAGAATATCCAGACCTCGGCGCTGGTGGCGACTGCTTATCATATTACCCAGAGAGAAACCGTAAGTTCCAAGCAAGCTCAGGCCAATTCCTTTCAGTAATTCGGGCGATATTTGAGTCGCGGTGAGATCTTGCCAGAACAGGGCAATAATACCTATCATCCCCAAAATACTGGCAGGGAGCAGATTAGGGCTAAGGCGTTGGCGGAAGAAAATCATGCCGTTAATGGCATTAAACAGCACCGCCATGGAGAAAATAACTGATTCCAAACCGCTGCTAATATAAGCCGCCGCATGATAAAAACAGTAGAAATTAAAAGCAAAGACGCAAAATCCCTGGGCGATACAAAAGAGATGATCACGTAAGGCGAGATGACGTAAGCGGCGAACAAGCAGTAAAATAATCATCATGACACCGGCTGCTAATGCGAACCGATAAAATATAGATACCGTAATAGCAACACTCCCTTGTTGTTGCAGGGTGATCGCAATCCATGTCGTTCCCCAAATCAGGACAACTAATAAATAAAGCAGCGCGTTCATGGTTATTTCTCATCACTTATCAAAACATCAGTATCTACCTGACAGGCAAATGCATCTTTCAGCGACTTGCGGTAAGTTGCAAAATCTTGCGCATTTTTGAGATAAATAACTAGAAAATATGGTTTGCGGTACAGCAAGTCACTAAACTGGGGCCATCAGCTTTACCACAGGAAGTCAGTGCGATGTTGGAACGTTACCAAGCCTTTGAAACCCTAAGAGAACATAAAGCTCGCTTGCATGATTGCGTGCAACTCGGCTCGGGTATTCAATTGGCGGCCTGGTCTAATCGCGATGACTGCGTTACGCAAGAAAGTCCGGATCATCACACCTTGAGTTTGTATGTCGCAGATGGTTATGAGTGCTATCACAAAACGCGGGCAGGGTGGAAAAACGGCGGGGGGCCGGATCGTTTTTGCATTATGCCAAAGGGGAGTTTATCGAGCTGGGATGTACGAGACGATTTATCTTTTGTGCATTTGTATTGCACCGATAACCATCTGCGCCAATTGGCAGAACAGATCTGGGAGCGTAGCCCTCAATCCATTCAGGTCGATGAGCGTATTTTCGCCGAAGATCCACAAATAACACTGCTGTATCGCCAGTTTTTACTTAATTATGATTGGCAAGAACAGGCAAATCATTTGGCGCTCAGCAGTGCAGCAACTTTGCTGATGACCCACTTACTCAAAACTTACACCCAGTTACAGTGGGCTATTCCTGCTATTCGCGGTGGTTTGGCCCCGGTAGTATTAAAGCGGGTAAAGGAATATATCGACAGCCACCTTGCACAACCGCTGTTATTGTCTGACCTTGCTGAACAGGCTGGACTGAGTGAATTCCATTTTGCACGGATGTTTAAACAAAGTACTGGACTGGCACCACACCAGTTTGTGTTAAAAGCTCGTCTATGCCGAGCCGATCAATTGATAAGGTACAGTTTGATGCCAATTATTCATATTGCTTTGGAGTGTGGTTTTAGCTCTGCCAGTCATTTTAGCAACTGTTTTAAAGTTGCTTATGGGGTAACACCCTCTCTGATGAGACAACGCAAATCATAGCGATCGCGTATGTCAGAGTGATGCTACAGCGGGCAACTTAAGTCACCTTCAGAACAATTTAAGAATGATTTCAGTTGGGTGGTGCGCTCTTCAGTTTTATGGGTCAAGCAAGCAGAAATAATCATCGGATGTACTGAACCTCCCTCGGTAGCTGATGACTGGAAAGTACAGTCCGCATCACGGTATTTTATCCAGGTCAGTTGCGCACTTTTTAATAATGGCCTTTGGGCTACAGTTGTTTTGGCGAGAAGATCTTTATAAGTGCGATTAAGTTCGGCATCAGCTTTTTTATAATCTGAATTTGCACATTGATTCATATCCTGTTGTGTTGCTGCATTTTTACAATCAACGGCCAGAGCTTGGCTGAGTGGTAGTATCAGTAATGTTACCAATATTATTTTCTTTTTTCGCATGATAACTCCAAAATAATAATAACTAAAAGTCACAGAAAGCCCCTCCTCAGTAAGGTGGGGCTTTGAATGATATGACATTTATTTCTTGGCCGCTGCCATAATATCTGGTTTCATGTCAGATATTTTTTTATCGGGTGATTTTTTACAGATATCAATGACTTTAGGAGTATATACAGTATCGACTTCCTGAAAATCGACATTGTCGCCTTTTTTATACTGAGTATCCTCATTCAGTATCCAGAACGCCACTGGAGTCATACTTTTAGGATTAAGATCAAGAAACTCTTTGCAAGTCATATCCTTTGGCGTTGTGGAAGAGGCAAATACCGGAGCCATTGTTGTGACTAAGAGAGTTGCAATAGCAATACTAGATAATGATTTATAGACCATAGTTTTTTCCTTAGCTACTTGTTATATGTCACAGGACATTATTAATGTATGAGGGAGATTTTTTTCTCGTTATTTAGCATGGGCTATAAAGTTATATCTTGCCAGTGGGGGAGTAAATTAATTCCGTGAGGTAATCATTATTAATTAACGTATAATGCATTTTTTTAAAATAAGTTAAATAATGAAAAGCAGATAAATTAAGCCATTATGTTTTTAACTTATCTGCTGTGGTAAGAATCTATCTATATTGATAAAAGAGGTTTACAGTCTTATGGTTTTTTATTTCCTTGTGGTGGCGGGCATAAATGTTTGTCATCATGAGGTGGTTGGCCTTTAGATGCATGGCTATTATTATGATCTTTAGGGGGGGGCAATGGGTGGCCGTTCTTGTCTTTAGGCGGTTCAGGAGGGCGTTTGCAGTTCTCACTTGATGATTTTTGCATCTCTTGATGCGCAGGTGATGCCGCATAGCTGGCCGTCATATTGAATAGTAATACGGTGGACATACATATTATAAGTAACGTCTTCATTCTTACTCCAGTTGTTCAACATCAATTGTGGTGACTATAGCGGATTGATGTCTCAGTTTTCTTTACTGGATTTGTAATGATTTTATCAAGTTAAATGTCATTCCTTATCGGACAAGTGGTGTTATCAGGGCTGGCCTACACTGGCTTATTGTTCCATGTTATAATTCAAAGTGTTATTTCTGGTAGTATTAGCTAAGTTAATGATGTTTTTATTTTTTTGTTTTACGTGCTAAATAATAGGTGATTTATATTTATGTCTTTATTTTCTTTTTATCATAGCTGCCTGGATTTTCTTTCCAGGAAAGTATTTGGTAAACACCCCAAAGGTGAGCCAGTGAAGAGAGAGAATGGGAAGCATGAATTATCTACTCTTCAGTTAGACGTGCTGCTGAATGCCGAAAAACAGATCGCCATTATTACTACAGACTTAGATAACTGCATCACGATATATAATGTGGGTGCAGAGAGAATGTTTGGTTATTCTAAGGATGAAGTTTTGGGAAAACCTATTTCCAACATATTGTATATCCCTGAAAATGGCGAATCCCAAGTTGATCTGGACTATTTATTACTTAATCGGCGCGAAGCCAATGAGTGGTGCTATCAACGTAAGGATGGTAAACGCTTTTGGGGCACATTGAGTGTCCATGAAATAACCGCTGATAATGGCAGTGTTATGGGATATATCAGTGTGATTGCGGATGTGTCGGAAAGAAAATCCTTACTGATAGAACTGGAAAAAAGTAAGCAGATGATGGACAAGTTAACTAAAAACTTGCCAGCGATGATCTATGCATACTATTTAAATTCTGATGGAGAATCTTATTTTAGTTATTGCAGCGAAGGGATTCGGAAAATATTTGACCTTGCACCTGCCGATGTCTTGCGCGTGCCACAAGAGAAAAACCCGCTATTTAGTCGTATTCATACTGACGATAGGGAGATGCTAAAACAGGCTGTTATCACATCCCAGCAAAATTTATCAGTTTGGAGTTGTGATTTTCGTGTGGTGTTGCCGGAAAAGGGGACGCATTGGCTTCATGGTGAGTCTTTCCCAACCCGCAAAGATGACGGCTCGGTTATTTGGTATGGTTCGTTTTTTGATATTACAGAACTTAAACAATCTGAATCTATCCTAAAAGCATTGGCACAAACAGATGTACTAACGGGGGTAGCAAATCGCCGTCACTTTGATGACATTTATCAGCATATTTGGCAGAAAAATTACGCCGAAAGGGGAACTCTGTCTGTGTTGATGATTGATTTTGACAATTTTAAAAGCTTTAACGATCTCTACGGGCATGCCATGGGGGATGTTTGCTTGAAATCCATTGTTGAAACGTTATCAAAATCTATTCGTGGCGGTTCAGATATTTTGGCTC
The DNA here is from genome assembly GCF_048323875.1 of Yersinia sp. LJYL362. Lineage (NCBI taxonomy): Bacteria > Pseudomonadati > Pseudomonadota > Gammaproteobacteria > Enterobacterales > Yersiniaceae > Yersinia > Yersinia sp. LJYL362. The sequence goes on along the minus strand of NZ_JBLWEX010000308.1, from coordinate 9,095 downwards.
GTTATGGTGGTGAGGAATTTATTGTCTTGCTCGCACCTAGCACATTGTCAGATGCAAAAGCAGTTGCCGAGCGCATGCGCCATTCTATTGAAGAACTGGATATCCCTCACGGCATGTCACCTCATGGGCGAGTGACTATCAGCGTGGGTGTGGCATCAGTCTCTGAACCCGGTGAGCATTTATCGGCGACAGATTTGTCAGAGGCTGCGGATAAAGCATTATACCGGGCGAAAACCGCGGGGAAAAACCGGGTTGAAGCGGTGGCACTGAGTTAATTAGTGCTATAGATGTAGAGAAATGTGGGGTAGGAAGAGGGGCTTACTACCCCACAAATATTCGATATATAACAAAAATGGAGATTTAATTACTGCCTGGCTTAATCTAGTTTATTAAATGAGATTTTAAGAAGGGAGTAGTGATATGTATAAGGAAATAAATAAATCTGGTTTATTAAACTCGGCAATTTTGATATTAACTCTAATATCAACCAATGAAATTATTGCGGCCAACGAACCTGTCTATAAATCTATTTATAATGTTAATCATGGCGCATTGATTTATAGCCATAACCATGGTCAGAACCAATATCTGTGGGCTGACTATGCTCACAATTTATCTGGAGACTGGAAAGCCAATGCCAACTGGAACCTTATGTACAACTCTGATGGGACAATTTCTTTTGTTAATCAAAACTCTGGCCTGTGTCTGCAACACTATGGGACCAACTATCAGATTGTGGAGCACAAGTGTACTGGCAGTCATGAAAAGCAAAAGTTTAATTTTGAACTTATCAGCTACGGCGCTATTTTAATAAAGTTTGCACATAATAGTGAGTGCATTTATATGAGCTCGGGCATTCGTTATTACTCCATATACAGTGATGTATGTGACCAAACCAATAAAGACTTTTATTGGGCGATTGTCCCACCATTAGCGCCTTAATATTAAAATAGAAAGGAATTCGAATATGAGGGGATTATTTAAGGGATTAATTTATGGTTTTTCAAATTTATGTCTAATAGCCCAAGCAGATGTTGCTGACTATAAATTAGCCTCCTGGAATATGCAGGGAGCCCAAAGTGGGTATGGTAGTAATTCCAAATGGGTAACGGGTGTCAAAGCAATATTTAGCAGAGATGGAATCGATATTGTAGCCTTGCAGGAAAGCGGTGCTGTACCGTCAAGTGCGATTGTTTTACCTATAGTGGCAGGTCAACACCCTGAAATAGAAAGAAGAATGCCGCGCTCCGATATACAAGTACCGGTGGTTTCTTTGGTCGGAGGGAGTGACACTATTATTAATCCCAGCCGCCGTGGGGTTTCAAGTAGTCTGGTGCAGGAATATCTCTGGAATGTCGGTAGCAGCAGTCGCTCCAGCGATTTTTATATTTATCACTTTGATCGTGGGCGAAGTGGACCGGCATCGCGAATCAATCTGGCGATTGTTTCCAGATTCCGAGCAGAAGAGGTCATTATCGTACCACCGATGACCAGTGGGCGTAACACCAGGCCCACATTGGGTATCCGAATCGGTGACGACTATTTTTTTAGTCTCCATGCCGAGGCGCGAACCAATAACGAAGCACCGCAAATTGTTCAATTCATTGATGGCTATATGGCAAGAACGATACAACCCAACCGTCCGCAAGCCACCTGGATGATAATGGGAGATTATAACCGCACACCTGAACAATTGGGTATATCCCTTGAGGCATTGAACCCGTCACTCACTCAGCCATATCAGATAGTCTCTCCTAATCAGATGACCCAGCAGTCGAACAGAACCATCGATTACGCAGTTATGGGAAGATTGAACCAAGGCGGGGGAAACACGGGTTCACTGATGACCGTGCCATTGATAGCTGCGCTGCTAACCTGTGCATCTGACCATATAGCAGTACGTTATATGCTTAAATAACTAAACAGTTTGTAAATTAATCGTATCTGAAGGGGGTAGGGCAATTCAGGGCAAGTCAACGACGTTGCACCGTACTCTACTCACCCCCTCATTTCTGATTGTAATGTTATGACTGATTAGTAAGGGTCTTGAGCCTCACGCAGGCGTTCTTGTTCTTCAGCGATGACCGCCTGGATCTCCTCCAGCACACCCTCAACATCCGCAGCTTGCGTACTTTCTGCAAATTCGCCGGTCAATGGAGTTTCAGGGTGCAATTTGCCATCTTCATACAGCGCCCACATCTCTTTGGCATATTTAGTGCCAAGCAATTCCGGGGCATATTGACCATAATAATGTGTCATATTCGCCACATCTCGCTCCAACATGGCCTTAGCATGGTTATTCGCAGCAGCATTAACGGCTTGCGGTAAATCGATAATCACCGGGCCGTCTTTATCGATTAAGACATTAAACTCCGATAAGTCACCATGAACCAAGCCTGCGCACAGCATCCGTACGACATAACGGATCATTATTGCATGGTCGATCAGAGCTTGTTCTTTGCTAAACGGGACATCACTAAGCCGAGGAGCAGCGAGACCATCTTCATCGGTGACCAGCTCCATGAGCAACACCCCATCAAGGCAGGCATAGGGCTGTGGCACGCGAACACCAGCATTGGCTAGCAGGTACAATGCATCCACCTCGGCGGTTTGCCAGGTTTCTTCTTGCTGCTTACGGCCAAACTTAGATCCCTTCGCCATGGCACGCGCATCGCGGCTATTACGGACCTTGCGACCTTCTTGATATTGAACCGCTTGTTTAAAATTGCGGTTCTCGGCTTCTTTGTAAACTTTAGCGCAGCGGATATCCTGCCCACAACGGACAACATAGACATCTGCTTCTTTGCCACTTTTTAAACGACGGATGACTTCGTCAACCAAGCCGTCATCAACCAGCGGTTGGATTCGTTTTGGAATTTTCATGGCGTCCTTGTACCCTATTTAAGCCCGCGATGGAATGGCTTTGGCTGAATTTTCCTCCAGTTTACCATTCGAGCCCATCTGCGGGTGGGTTTTTACTGTGTATCAAGCTGCACTGAACTGAGCATTATGCAGTTTGGCATAAGCCCCGTTACGGGCGAGGAGCTCGTGGTGGTCACCTTGTTCAACAATACCTTCTTTATCGACCACAATGATGCGGTCGGCATTTTGAATCGTGGCTAAACGGTGAGCAATCACCAAGGTAGTTCGGCCTTGCGATAGTTCAGTCAATGCCAACTGAATGGCTTGTTCGGTCGCAGTATCCAGCGCAGAGGTCGCTTCATCCAGAATCAAAATCGGCGGATTTTTCAGGAAGATACGGGCAATAGAAAGGCGCTGTTTTTGCCCGCCCGATAATTTTACTCCGCGCTCACCGACCACAGTATCAAGGCCATCTGGCAGGCTTTCAATCAGCTCATCCAAGCGGGCTTGTCGTGCTGCAGCCATGATTTCGTCATCACTGGCATCCAACTTGCCATAGGCGATATTCTCACGGATAGAACCGCCGAATAAGAAAACATCTTGTTGAACTATACCAATATTATTACGTAATGATTGCTGAGTCATATCACGGATATTGATCCCATCAATGGTGATTGTACCGCCATCAAGTTCATAGAAGCGGGGAAGTAATGAACATAACGTGGTCTTGCCGGCCCCCGATGGCCCAACGAATGCGACAGTTTCGCCCGCACGGATTTGCAGATTCAAGTGAGTAAAGATTTTGCTCTGTGGTGAATAACCGAAACTGACATCCTGGTAGCAAATATCGCCTCTAAGATGGCCGACCGGACGGGCATTGGGTTGATCAACAATATCGGGTAAAGTATCAATCAATTGAGTGAATCGTTTAAATCCAGCTATTCCTTTCGGGTAGCTTTCCAGCACTGAGGTTATTTTTGCTACTGGGCGGAAAAACACTTCGACTAACAATAGAAAACCGACGAAGCCACCATAGCTCAACTGATCATGAACGACATACCAAGTACCGACTACCATCACAATCAACTGCACCAGACGGGTGCTGAGATAGCTCATGGTCATGCTGGTGGTCATGATGCGGTAAGCCTTCAGCTTCGTCGTACGGTAATCTTCGTTATCTTTGGCGAATAATTTCTTCTCGTGGGATTCGTTTGCGAACGCTTTGACTACCCGAATACCCCCAATACTTTCTTCAATCCGGGCATTAAAATTCCCTACCTGACCAAAAAGCCGGCGCCAGGTATCTGTCATTTGTGCACCATAACGGCTGACCAAATAGGTCATAAACGGCACAATAACAATAGTGAGCATCGCCAGTGGCAGATGAACGGATGCCATCAGAATAAAGGCACCAATAAATGTCATCACTGCAATAAAAAGATCTTCCGGGCCGTGATGGGCAATTTCCCCGACTTCCTCTAAATCTTTCGTTACATGAGTGATGATATGGCCGGTCTTCATATTGTCGTAATAGCTAAATGATAACTTTTGCAGATGACTAAAGGCCTGGCGACGCATATCGGTTTCAATACCGACGCCGAGAGCATGTCCCCAATAGTTAACTATTGCCATGAGCGCTGTATTCAGGAGATAAATCATTAGCAGGCCCGTTGCAGCCCAGACTATCAACACCCAGTCTTGGTTAGGGAGCAGCTTATCAATGAACAGCTTTACCGCCATCGGGAAGCTCAGTTCCAGCAGCCCAGCCAAAATTGCACAGCCAAAATCCAGATAGAAAAGCCCTTTGTATGGGGTGTAATAAGAAAAGAAACGGCGGAGCATCAGAAATCCTTACAATTACAGAGGGAAATGACAACACAAAATAAGAAAATCGGTTTGCGGCATCATAAATCGAAATAGTTCTTAATAGCGTTTATTTTGCCAGTTATCAGCAGATAATAAAATTCTTATCTGTGAGAATATCCAGAAGCAAAGATAAAATCGAGTTGTGCCAGTGATTTCATAACGAGGAACAATGACAATGAAGTTAACGATGACGGACACCCCAACAACTGAAGATGTAGCTGAAATAATGGCAGGGTTGAAGGCTTTTAACCGTAATTTTGTCGGTGATAATGGGCGTAAACCATTAGCGGTGTTTATAACGGGTGAGCATGGTGAGAAGTTAGGGGGTATTACTGCTTATACGTTAGGTCATTATCTGAGTATAGAATTGTTATGGGTATCAGATACGTTACGTCATTCTGGAGCGGGTAGCAAACTGATGCAGGCAGTTGAGCGAGAAGCAATACTGCGGGGATGTAAATTCGCCCAAGTCGATACATTCAGTTTTCAAGCGCGGCCTTTCTATGAAAAGCATGGTTATCAATTGCAGATGACGTTAGAAAATGTCGTGGATGAGTACCATCGTTATTATCTAACGAAAAGCCTGATGAGCTAAATTACGTCGAAATAGACATAAATAGATAAATTTTATGGCACTCAGACGCCGAACGAATAAAACAACGCTCAACTCAGTTCAGCAATACACCAATGCACTACACCATTTTAATGATGGCTACGTGCATTATTTATGCTTGCTATACTCAAACTATGAATATTCAGCTTTTGACGAAAGCTCACATTTTTGCTGAATAGCAGCTGGTCTTAAGCTTTTATTAGGTTAATGTGGTTTACATAGGATTTACTCTTGTAAAGGGATAGAAATATGGCGGCCTCTTCAAATAAAAAATTATCACTGTGGTCATTAACTTCGTTGGTCGTCGGTTCAATGATAGGTGCCGGTATTTTCTCTTTACCCGCGACATTTGGCCGCGCTACTGGAGGTTTTGGCGCACTCATCGCCTGGGTTATTGCAGGGGGAGGCATGCTGACTTTGGCTTTTGTTTTCCAGACATTGGCGCAGCGTAAACCTGAACTCGATTCTGGTGTTTATATCTATGCGAAAACCGGATTTGGTGATTATGCCGGGTTTGCGTCGGCTATCGGTTTCTGGGCTGGTGCATGTATCGGCAGTGTCTCTTATTTTGTACTGATCAAATCAACACTCGGAGCATTCTTTCCACTATTTGGCGATGGCAATACTTTATCCGCTGTATTAATTGCCTCATTCATTTTGTGGAGCTTCCATTTTATGGTGTTACGTGGCATCAAAGAGGCGGCGGCGATTAATACCATTGCAACTTTTGCTAAAGTTATTCCAATATTTATTTTTATTATTGTTTTAGCATTTGCCTTCCACACCGATACTTTCGCATTAAATTTCTGGGGTACTCAACCTCTGGGGACGGTGGGTGACCTCTCTCATCTGGACGATTATGGTTATACCGGTCATGCGGCCTTGGAAATAGGTGCTGGTTCTGAATCTCTATTTTCTCAAGTTCGTAGCACTATGCTGGTAACTGTATTTGTTTTTGTCGGTATTGAGGGGGCGAGTGTTTATTCCCGCTATGCTAAGGAAAGAAAACATGTCGGTATAGCGACGGTCTTAGGTTTTATTGGTGTTTTATGTCTGCTGGTGTTGGTTACCATGCTTTCCTATGGTGTACTGCTACGCCCTGATCTGGCTGCTTTACGTCAACCCTCAATGGCGGGGGTGTTAGAGCATATCGTAGGCCGGTGGGGGGCAATATTTATCAGTATTGGATTGATCATCTCAGTGATGGGTGCCTATTTGTCATGGACTCTACTGGCGGCCGAAGCGCTTTATTGTGCAGCAAAAAGTCATATTATGCCGAGTGTCTTGGCAACCGAGAATAAACACGGGGTACCCTCCGCAGCAGTTTGGATGTCCAATATTTTTATCCAATTATTCTTAATTGTTACGCTTTTCACTGAATATGCTTTTCAACTTGCACTTGAGTTAACCAGTTCACTGGTCCTGATTCCCTATCTATTGGTTGCTGCCTATGGCTTGAAATTGGCCTGGACCCGAGAGACATACTCTGTAGGAACGAAAGACCATACGAAAGATTTTATTATTGCATTGATAGCCACGTTCTACGCTGTATTGATGGTGTATGCCGGAGGGTTGAAATACATATTATTATCGGCAGTGATATACGGTCCAGGAACCTTGTTGTTTATTATCGCTAAACGCGAGCAGAAGAAATTAGTCTTCTCGGCTATTGAAAAATGTGCTTTTGCCGTAGCACTCATTGCTGCAGTCGCGGCGCTATACAGCCTTGCGACAGGTATTATCACCGTGTGATAAGATTGACGATATTAAATGCGAATAGGCTGGGAATTTCGGTCCTGAGCCATGAGTGCAATACATTATCTATCTTAATGTGTTTGGAGTATTTCCCCATCTTTACAATGGGTGGGCTTGATATATAACACAGACTACGACAGGATCGCGTTGTAAAAGCCTGCTGTCAGGCTAGCGCTAGTATGATTTTTTGATAAACATGCGCTAATAAAACACGATTTTTCTTATGCAAGATTACGGCTGGTGTGTTTTGCCAGTAGGTATTGTTTTGAAAAAACAAGAAAATATTACCCAGAATAGCGACTATTCAACGGGAATTGGCGACGCGCAATTTGCGCTCGTGGTTTTACTGACAACATCATGTTTGCTGATCGCAATAACGCTGATTGTGATCCTATGGTTAATTTGATGCGCCATAGACATTAGGGAGAATATATGGACAAGAGCTTGTTTGATGACAATAAAGTCATTGCACTGATTGGTTTACTGCTGGCGGCACTTATTGTGGTGAGTACTATGTTTGTGATGACCTACATGGCGGATCGCCAGCGTAACGAAATACAAACTGTTGATGTGCAGAATTGCTACAAAAAAAACTGAGAATATATTCGCCGGTTAGCGTTGGTAAGCATTCAGGCGAATAATGGTATTGTGCGGATTACGCCAGTTTCTGGTGAGTGGTATGCAAGGGCAAAGCGATATTGAGGTCAATATCTGTATTTTGCCGGAAGTCATACGGGGTTATGCCGTAACGTTTTCTGAACATGTAAGTAAAGTGTGATTGTGAACCAAAGCCAAAATCCAAAGCAATATCAAAAATAGTGCTGTCACTGCTACGCAGTTGATAGACAGCACCTGCTAAGCGCCTTTCACGAATGTATTTACCTAATGACACCCCTGTCACTTCTTTAAATATTTTCTGCATATGCCAGAGAGAATAGCCTGAGTACGCGGCTAACTCTTCAAGGTAGATGACTCTCCCCAGATGGGTTTCGACCCATTTACTGAGGGCGCAGACTAACGCGAGATGATTTTCTTGTGACATTATTTAGTCTGTTTTTTCTGGTTAGGAGAAGTGCAGTATACACAAGTTGAATCTAACAACACAAAACACCAAATTGGCTATGATTGTAGCAAATATATCATGAAGGCTTTTCAAGATGTGTTTGCAAAAGAACTTTCTGGTGCCATAGTAAAAGGGTAGTGTCATCTGAAAGGGGGAGACCCCGAGGATAAAAGGTTGAGTTTGGAAAAATAGAAATTAAAAAAGATGAGGTGATCGCATGTTGATAACAGTGATTATGACTCTGATAGCGGTTGTGGGTGTGACCGTCTTTCTAAAGATGCCAGTAATGGTTCTGCACAAAGATAAAAGCGTAGGAGGTGATAAACTGTGAGACTAGAAATATTGTGATCAATAGATATGTAATGACTTCTCTTCCGAACCAGGTGATTGATAACTATCAAACCTGGTTTTTTTATAGCTATTTTTAACCTTTAGCATCATTAACCCAGCCCTCGCACCGATCTTTTTTACCCGCAACAAACGCTTCAGTTGATGACTTAATGCACCGAGTTATCGCTGTAGGTTGTTCATTAATCGAAGATAATTCTTACCGATAAAATCGTGAGTATGACACTGTCGGCTAAAGATATATGCCCAAGGGCGTGATATCCTTGTGCAATATTATTGTGAAGGAATTATTCATGTCTGAAATGTTCACTAATGACCAAGAACTGGTCTCCGATCTGGTTGCTTGCCAATTGGTTATCAAACAAATTCTTGATGTGATTGATATTATTGCGCCGACCGAAGTGCGGGATAAGATGTCTCATCAACTCAAAGCTATTGATTTCGCTTCACATCCTGCGGGAGCTGATCCGGTAACCAAGCGTGCAATTGAGAAAGCCATTGCATTGATTGATATGAAGTTTACGCAGAAGTAACGTACTATCAGTTGCGTTTTGGTCTGTACATTGAGCACAGACCAAAACCCGTGAG